>JBEKDQ010000066.1:0-11313 GCA_050014275.1 Desulfobaccales bacterium
TCTCTGTCCATGCGACCCATGCTCGCATAGGAGAGAATTATTGTCAATACTTAACGCAGTAGTAGTAGGGGCGGGTTTAAAACCCGCCCCTACTGCCCAACATTTCGTTGGGCGGGGCCTGCGTCTTTCTTTGCTGATAGCTGAAAGCTGACCCCTGCTAGCCGTATGACCGCGAATCTGCAACAAAAAGCCCTGCGCCTGGCTTACTTTACAGTGGGCTACAACCTGGCGGAATGCCTGTTGTCGTTGCTGGCCGGCTATCTGGCCGGGAGCATCGCCCTGGTGGGCTTCGGCCTGGACAGCCTGCTGGAGATCCTGTCCGGCGGGGTGATGATCTGGCGCTTTAAGCCGCGGCGGGGCCGATCCCCGGCCGCTGAGGCCCGGCTGGAGCGGCGGGCCGTGAAAATTATCGGCTACACCTTCTTCATCCTGGCCGCCTATATCTTTTATGAAGCGGCGGAGAAGCTGCTGTTTGCCGAAATCCCGGGGCCCAGTCTGCTGGGGATCTGCGTGGCCCTGGCCTCAGCGCTGGTGATGCCGGCCCTCTATCTAGCCAAATTCCGCACCGGAGAGTCACTGGGCAGCGCCAGTCTGAAGGCCGACTCCAGGGAGACCCTTGCTTGCGGCCTGCTGTCAGTGGCCCTGCTCATCGGCCTGGGACTCAATTACCTTTACGGCCTCTGGCAGGCGGACCCTATCTTCGGCCTGGTGATTGCCCTCTTTTTGGTCAGAGAGGGACACCGCACCATGAAGGAAGAGAAACTTTGCGCTTGCGCATCCTGCGGCCTGCCGCCGGTCCCCCATGATCAGGACAGGCCTCTTTCATAAATAATTCCTGGGGCGCACGCTGGGTGCGCCCCGACACAAACCCTTAATCTTTCCCGAGCATGACGCTGGTGGCTTTGATCAGCAGATTGATCGGATCACCCACCTTGACGCCCAACTCCTTGACGGCCTCATCGCTGATCAGGGCCGTCATCGCTTGGCCGCCGCCGATATCCACCTTGACCTTGGCCATGATCGTGCCTGATTTCACGTCCATGACCTTACCCTTGATTATATTGCGAGTGCTCAGTTTCATGGCAAATTCTCCTCATGGAAATTAGATTTGCTACTACTAATAATTTAAGCATCAACCAGAATTTAATCAAGACGAGGAGTTTAGCGATCGATCTCCCTCCCCGGATTTTTTCCCTCAGCACAATGGGTATTTCGAAGATTAAATTAAGGTACTTACCAATTCACAACCTTGATCTTTGGGCATTAGGTAATTGGTAAATAGGAATGAAACCGCAGGGAATAGAGATGGATTACAGAAAGTTGTTGCCGGAGGCGCCCCGCAGGATTGCGGATTACGTCCTTTGGACCGGGGCGCGGATGCTGGCCATCTTCGCTGGCGTACTTGAGATTCTTAACCGGCTAAGGCTGGCTGGGCCCTCCTAAATAATTGGATTTTTCTCCAGGCGCTGGCTTACCCCCTTGATCAGAAGCGGCCAGGCGATGGTGGCGTCGCTTAGGACCTCGGCGAAGCGGCCGCCCTCTTCCGTCGAGACGAATTTCCCCCAGGAAACCCCTTCCTTAAAGGTGCAGCCGCTCAATCCGCCCCAATGGGCCGGCTCCGGGCAGATGCGCACCCCATAATGGAACCGCGCTTCGGGGAGGTCGAGCTGCAGCCGGGTCTGGAGCAGGTCCAGGTAGGGGGCCACTTGCTGGGCCCAGTTGCGGGGCACCCCCCCACCGATGGTAAAAATTCCCAGTTTTCTGGCCGTTAGGGCGCGCCGGGCATAGGCCGCCAGGTCCAAAAAGGGATTGAACTTCAGCGACACCGTCCCCAGGGCCTCAGAGATCGGATGCCCGGCCGCCAGGCCCCGGCGCACCATATAAACGGCCAGGTCCAGACCCAACTCCGAGTCGGTGAAGGCCGGGATAAATACCGGCACCCCGTTCAGATAGGCGTTTCTCAAGATTCCCGGGGCCTCGCTGTGCTCCGCCAGGTATTTCCCCAGTTCCCGGCAGAGAGCGGCGGAGGACCAGACCTGGTCTTGATCCAGCCCCTCCAACACCCGCCGGAAGACGTCTTCGACATAGTCCAGGTTGGCCTCCATCTCCAGGGTGTCGTAGATGCGGTTGTAGCCCTGCTGGAACAGCGCCCGGTCGGGGAGCTCCTCCGGATACTTGTAATGCACCCGGCCCAGGGTCTCGATAAAGCCGTGGGCGATCAGGGCTCCGGTGCTGACGATCATCTGCAGCCAACCCCGGTCGATCATCTCGCAGATGAGCAGGCCCATCTTGGCCACGCTCATGGCTCCGGAGAAGGTGCCCACCACGGTGCAGTCGGGGTCCCGTAACATAGCCTCCAGGACCTCGGCCGCCTCCCCCAGACTGCGGCCGCCGAAGGCGGTCCGCCTCATGGCCGCAAGGAGCTGATCGAAATCCTCAATGGAGTTAAGGTCCAGGGGGAGCAGGGGTGTCAGGCCGTCTTTGGCCCCATCATGTAAATCCTCAAGTTTCCGGCGCATTAGTTAGTCCTGTTTTCCGTTTTCTGTTTTCTGTTTTCTGAAAAGGGCACTCGCGCGGGCGCCTAAGAGGCGCCAGCAGCGATTCTGGTAGCCGCAGGCTTTAGCCTGCGCTCATTTTATTAAGGATTTTCGCAAGCTAAAGCTTGCGGCTACATTTTAATTGCTTAAAGAGCTGACATTTTTTAATAAAGGAAAATCTGAAACATGACGCCAGGGAAGAACTTTTCCAAAGATTAAAGTGGGCGCCGCCCATTTCCTGTGGTTGTTTGCTATTTTCCATGCAGGGTGGGCGCCGCCCGCCAATGCGAAAAAGACTGCCGCTGGGGTGGAATCTACCGAAAACCGAAAACCGTTCTTTTACCGGCAGGGCCTCCCCAGCTCTTCCCAGCCCAGCTTGGTGCGCAGGATCTCAAAGTAGCTGCGCCTGGGATGCTTCACCAGCCTGACATGGTAGGCGCCGGAGCGCACTTCCAGACGATCCTGGGGCTTAAGGGCGCGGCCCACCTGGCCATCCAGGGTGAGGTAGAGGTCCTGGACCTTTTCATCGAGAGTGACGGCCACGGTCACCGTCTCCGGCAGGATGATGGGCCGGTTACTCAGGGCATGTGGGCAGATGGGCAACAGAATGATGGTCCCCAGGGTCGGGTAAGCGATGGGACCGCCAGCGGACATGGTGTAGGCGGTGGAACCGGTGGAGGTGGAGACGATCAAGCCGTCGGCCCGGTAAGTGGTAAGGTATTCGCCGTCGATCCAGGTGGGGAATTCGCCAATGCGGGCCAGAGCTCCTTTGTTGATCACCGCGTCGTTCAGGACGTTTTCCCGCCAGAGGGTCTCTCCCCCCCGGATGAGGCTGACGGACAGGATCATCCGTTCATCCACCTCAAATTTTCCCGGCAAGAAATACTCTTCCAGGCAGGGGTAGAGATCCTCCAGAGAGATTTCCGTGAGGAATCCCAGGCCCCCCATGTTGACCCCCAGGATGGGCAGACCCAGGCCCCCGTAATGGCGGGAGACGCTTAAAATGGTGCCATCGCCCCCCAGGACCACGATGAACTCCGTTTCCGGAGGCAGGGGCGAGATGTCCGGCTCCGGTTCATTTTCCAGGTGGCAGGCCGACAGCCCCCGGGAAACGAACCAGGCCTGCAAGGCCTGGCCGGCCTGCCAGGCGTCGGCTTTGTGCTTCTTGCTGATAATGGCCAGGGATTTCACTGCGCCTCCGAGTTGACAATCAACATAATCTTCGATAATTTTTCCAAGATGGCTCTGGGACGCTGATGCCTCAATTTTACCGGGAAGGAGTATTAATGCAAGTCGCCAAACGTATCCGCCAGATTCCGCCCTCTGCCACCCTGGCCTTGAACGCCAAGGCCAACCAGCTCAAGGCCCAGGGGGTCGATATAGTCAACTTTGGGGTAGGGGAGCCGGACTTCGACACCCCGGAAAACATCCGGGAAGCGGCCATTCGGGCCATCAGAGAGGGCTTCACTCGCTACACCCCGGTGGCAGGCATCCCGGAGCTCAAGGAGGCTATTATCCAGAGGTTTGCCGCCGACTACGGCCTCTCCTACCAGCCCGGGGAGATCCTGGTCTCCTGCGGCGGCAAACACGGGCTCTACAATCTCTTCCAGATCCTGTTCGATCCCGGGGACGAGGTGGTGATCCCGGCCCCCTACTGGGTCTCCTACGTGCCCATGGCCCTGCTGGCCGAGGCCGTGCCGGTGCTCATCCCTACCCGGGAAGCAAACGGTTTCAAGCTCAGTGCCGCGGAATTAAAGGAACGCCTCAGCCCCCGCACCAAGGCCCTGGTCCTCAACAGCCCCTCCAACCCCACCGGCGGGGTCTACAGCCGACAGGAACTGGAAGGGCTGGCAGAACTGATTCTTTCGCGCGGTCTTTACGTGATCTCCGACGACATTTATGACAAGATCCTTTTCGATGGCGCCAGGTTCGTTAATATCGCCATGCTGGCCCCGGAGCTGAAGGCCCGTACTTTCGTCCTGAATGGGGTGTCCAAGACCTACGCCATGACCGGCTGGCGCATCGGCTACCTGGCGGGACCCCGGGAAGGGATCGAGGCGGCCACCAATCTCCAGAGCCAGTCCACTTCCAACCCCAACTCCATTGCCCAGAAGGCCGCGGTGGAGGCCCTGCGGGGCCCCCAGAAGGCGGTGGCCTCCATGCTAGCGGAATTCGCCTGGCGCCGGGACGACATCTACCGCCGGGTCCTGTCGATTCCCGGGGTCAACTGCACCAGGCCGGCAGGGGCATTTTACCTCTTCCCCAACTTTTCCGCTTATTACCCTAAGTTGCAGCCCGGGCCGGGGCAGTCCCATTCCCAGGCCCTGGCGGATTACCTGCTGACCGAGGCCCGCCTGGCTGCGGTGCCGGGCAACGAATTCGGGGAAGACCAATGCCTGCGGTTTTCCTATGCCACCTCCCGAGAGCGCATCGCCACCGGCTTGGGCCGCATCCAGGAGGCCTTGGAGAAGTTGGGGAGGTAAGCGGGGTGCAGGTGGAGGAAGAATAAGGGCCAGCGCGGCGCGGCTTTTTTTTAAGGGAAGTCGAGCCGCGCTGTCCGTTCAACTCAGGTAAAGAAAATTTAGCGGCCAGCCGCCTGTCGCTTGGAAGCCTTCAGCGGATTGATCTTCTGGACCGTCTCTTTTTTGCCATTTTTGGCGTGGGTGGCCAGATTACATAGACCCCGACGCCATTTGGCTTCGGGATCGGGAAAAGAACCGCAGAAGCTTGAGTCTTCAAACGAGAGAGTCCGCTCGCAGCCGCCACAGGCGTCTACCACGGGCTTGCATTGGCCGCCGTTGAACGAACAGCCTTTTTTGCTCATAAAGGTGCAATCCACCCCGGGTTTAACACTAACGCAGTGCATGGCCGTAGCCCTCCTTCAAATATAGAAAATCTTTTATTTATATACTTAATTTATTATTTTTGTCAAGAGAGCGCCTAATCCTCCGAAAAAAATATATTTTCCCTGGATTTCTCCGCTAACCGTGGCGTCCCCGGTCATTTCCCGGTGGTTTCCCGGGGCGCCTGGACCAAGTCAAACCTCCAATCAGGCAGGGCCGCGTCTCACGCGCCTTTTTGGGTGCCTGAGAACTGCGCAGGGCGACTCATTGAGTCGCCCTGGGGGGGTTGGACACTGCCCACCAGATAATCGGCCCGTGGCCGCCGACCCTCCGGCGGCCCCAGGCCTAGACAGAAAAACCCCGCAAAGACAGGCCCTGGTTGGGCGCCTCTCCCCTTCCTGAGCGGCGAACCGGTCCCCTCCGGCCGCATTGACAGGCCGGAGCCGATGTTTATTTTAAGGATGAAACCCTTTCCGGAATAGGAGATGCCATGGCAGCAAAGACCTTAAGGGATTACCAGGAAAAACGGGATTTTCGCCGCACCCCGGAGCCCTCACCTGGGGGCCGGAAGGTGTCGGCGGAACCCATCTTCGTGATCCAGAAACATGACGCCAGCCACCTCCATTACGACTTCCGCCTGGAGGTGGACGGGGTCCTGAAATCTTGGGCCGTCCCCAAGGGACCCTCCACCGATCCCCAGGAGAAACGCCTGGCGATACCCACCGAGGACCACCCCCTGGAATATGCCGGCTTTGAAGGGGTCATCCCGAAAGGTTCTTATGGCGCCGGCACCGTGCTGGTCTGGGACACTGGGACGTACCGCAATATCACGGAGAAGAATGGAGTGGCAATTGACCTCCCGGAGGCCTTGGCCCATGGCCACCTCAAGGTTTGGCTGGAGGGGCAAAAGCTCAAAGGCGGCTATGCCCTGACCCGGTTCAAGACGGGCAAGGACGAGGCCTGGCTGCTGGTGAAGGCCGACGATCAGGAGGCGGATGCCTCCGCCGATCTGTTGCGGACCCGGCCCGAATCAGTCCTCAGCGGCCGCACCCTGGAGCAGATTGCCGAAGGGGATTAAAGGTGAAGCAACAGTTTCAAAGTAAATAATGAGCCTTTGGCTCGCCCGTAAAATCATGAAGATGTAGCGCCGCCGGCGGCGCGGGAATCGGCTACCAGAGGGAGGGTGGGTATCCCACATACTCAGGAACTTTTCAGGACAGTCGCTCATGAGCCTTTGCTCCCACCCATAAATCATGAGAAGACCGGTGGGGCGGGCATCTCGCCCGCCACTCAATCCGCACAGGCGAGACGCCTGTGCCACCACTGCGGGTCACCAGAGAGATCAGGGAGTTGGAAGGAAAGATTGCCAAATTGGAGCAGAAGGGACCGGTGAGGAAGTAGCCCAGGATTGGAAAGGAGTGGACGCGACATGGAAAAGGTTGCCGTAACTCATCCGACACCCAAAGAGAGGAAAGGCCTCATCGTGGTGATTACCGGCCACGGCAAGGGTAAGACTACCACCGCCCTGGGCCTGGCCGTGAGGGCCTGCGGCCATAATCTTCGCACCTGTATCATTCAGTTCATGAAGGGAGACCTCTACGCCGGGGAATGGGACGGGATCAGAAAGATGAACTGCCCCATCGAAGTGATCGCCACGGGCAAGGGTTTCTGCGGCATCCAGGGGAACCCCTACCCTTACCGGGAACACCGGGCCAACGCCCAGGAGGCCCTGCTCCTGGCCCGGGAGAAGATGGCCTCCGGCCAGGTGGACTTGCTGATTCTGGATGAGATTAACAATGCCCTGCACCTGAAGCTGGTGGACCTGGAGCAGATCGTTTCGCTGATCGGCGGCAAGCCGCCCCAGATGCATCTGGTGCTCAGCGGGCGGGACGCCCATCCCCGGATCATCGAGTTGGCCGACACGGTGAGTGAAATTCGGGAGATCAAACACGCCTACCGCCAGGGGATCGAACCACAGCCGGGGATCGATTTTTAGGCCCGGCCGGCTCCCGAGTGAGCTACTGCGGGACGGCCCCGGCTAAGAAAAAAAAAGGAAGGTCAGCCTCACCCTTTTGCGTCCACTGCGGTTCTAACGGCTTGCCTCCTCTTGCTCCTTCTTGCCTGCCTATGGTGTTTAATTATCTCTACCACAAGAATATTAATCATAAGCCATGCGAATGCTGCGCTATAGCCCCCAAGAATGTCTGTCAGCCAATGCACGTTTAGATAGATGCGGCTAAGTCCAACGAGAAGTATTAACAATGTAAATAAAATGACAATTAAACTCCTTAACCAGTTATTTCTTATAAATTTCCATGTTAGATAAATCATAAACCCATAGATAAGCATGGCATAAAAGGAATGACCGCTGGGAAAACTGTATCCCGGCGCAGTTACTATCTGCGGCATTGGCCGTGGTCTGTGAAAAAACTCTTTTAAGGAAGAAATGAGCATTTCGCCTACCCAGATGCTCATTAGAAGAGAGAAAATGGTCCACCATTCCTTTTTTAACAATAGAAAGATGATGACAAAGCCTGCAACTCCCCATGTAATATTTCTACCGCCAAGAAAGGTAATATTTGTCATAAATATTGCTATCGCTGGGTTGACTATTTCTTCCACAAGTCGCTGCACCTTGAAATCTAGATAATACCAACTTCCTCTATTCATCAGATCTTCCACTATCACGCCTAAAGAATAAAGTGCCAGAAGTAGGCTAGTTAGAGCTATCGTCAGGTTCAGCCCATACCAATGGTCATTGGTAAAACGACTTTTTACAAACTCCCAACCTTTCGTCATCTGCTTACCTTTTTATCCCTCTACAAAACGAAACTGAGCAAAAACTAAAAATTCAACTTATCCACAAACATGGCAAACAGCAAGCAATGCCTCATATTCTTTTTACTTTCATTGCTGATTATATTCCACGAGTCCCGGCACTCGCTTCGGCCCCTGGTTTCAATCATGGAGGTGATAATGTCGGTGCTCACCATCGTGAGCGTGTTTGTGAAACCGTGGATCGATCAAGTTCACCCGGAAGAGCAGATCTCTGTCAGAGAGAAGCTCCGAAGGGGTCCCATCGGCCAGCACACGATGATCCTCACCGAAGACCAGGACGCGATCGGCAATCTCTTCAACTATATCAAGGTCATGGGTAGCCGTGAGGAGCGTTTTCCCAAACTGGCCAAACTGAGCCAGCATGTCAATCAGCCACCGCCGGGTGCGCGGGTCGAGATCTGCCGTAGGTTCATCGAGCAGCAACACGGCTGGATTCGTTGCCACTACCGAAGCCAAGGCCACCCTCTTTTTCTCTCCCCCACTCAGTTTGAAAGGCGGCCGGTCCTTAATGCCTTCCAGGCCAAAAAGTTCCAGGACTTCCGTAACGCGTTGCCGCACTGCCGCCTCGCCCAGTCCCAGGTGCAAGGGACCAAAAGCAATCTCCTCCCACACGGTGGATGAAAAGAGTTGCGTTTCAGAGTTCTGGAAAACGAACCCCACCCGCCGCCGGAATGCCTGATTGAATCCGTCGTCATTTAAACTCTTCTCATGCAACACCTGGCCGAAGGCATGGATGACCCCTTCTTGAGGAAAAAGCAGCCCATCCAGAACTTTAAGCAAGGTAGATTTGCCCGACCCGTTGGCGCCCAGGAGAACAATTCGTTCCTGCTCGTGAATGAGCAGGTCCAGGTCCCGAACCCCGATTTCCCCACCTGGATAATGGTAGCCCACCTTTTCCAGTAGAAAGACCGGCGCCACAGCAGTCTCAGCCGAGGACACGGTCACCTCCCACAAACAAAATGGTGATAATCAACACCAAAACAATCCAGACCCAATCGCTGCGCTTCATCTCAAACCGGAGCAGCAACTTGGGCAAGCCCGCATAGCCGCGTGAGAGCATGGCACTGTGCACCCCTTCACTCAATGCCGCGGTCTTGCCCCATAGATTTCCCATGGCGGAAGTGACAAACCGGCGCTCTTCGCGGGAGTTCACCCGACCTACGAGGCGGCTCCTGCGGGCCATAAACATGTCACTGCTCGTATGCAGCAAGAGAAAAATATACCGATAAGTCATCTCCAATACCGTGAGAAATACCGGGGGGATCCGCAGTACGCTCAACGCTTTGAGCAGTGTATTCCAGCGGGTGGTGAGGGTCAGCAACACGGCCAGAGAAACGGAGGCGCCAACTCTTAGTATCAGCAGTACCGCGGCTGCAACCCCTTCTTTGGTTATCGCCACCTCCTGGGGAATGGTCCAGTAACCCAGTTTCACTGGCAGGCTCAAATGAAACAACACCAGGAGTGGAGTACCGGGCCGCACCACATTGAACAGAGTAGGAAAGACCACTATCCCCGTAAACAGAGGCACCACCACCCATACTCTTTTTGCGAAAGTTCCGACCGGTATCCGGGAGCTCTTCGCCAGCCAGAAAAGCCATAAATTGAACAAGATCAACGAGAAGATATGACGGAACACTCCCGCGATACCGATCAGAAAGAGGATCGTCACCAGTTTTGCACGTGGATCCAACCCCTGCAAAAGACCCGGCCGGCTTGCGAGAGACTCGGAAAAGATCTCATTCTTGAGGGCTTCGGCGATCGCATGCAAAGTCTTTTCCAGGAAACCGCGTTTAGCAGAACGCCTGGCTGCCGCCTGGGGCCCAGGCGGTGGGGTTTTCTCTTGAAGCCATGACGGAACTGGCCGCATTCCGACCATTAATTCAACACTCCCTTTGTTTCAATTCTTTCCCTTTCCCTCGGCAAGCTGGAATCGCCAGAATAAATAAGTGAGCAGGGAGATGATGCCAACACCGAGGATGCCACAAAGGATGTAGATGAAGGCGGAGGACCAGAAACTCTCGAGGCCGGGGAGGGAATAATCGCCGAAAGGGGCATGTGACCAGGTGTCAGCCAAGCGTTGCATCCCGGCAGGAATGAAACCGAGCATTTTCTGCAACTCTTCGGCTCCCCACTCTCCCCAAGCCGTTCCGCTGGCCAGCAACCCCAAAGGAGACAAGACGATCAGGACTCCCAGGGCCCACCAGAACTTCCGATAGCTAACGGGAGTTGATGGAGCGGAAGCGGCTGACAATGCCTGAATGTTCATCAGATCTACGTTGTAGGATTGCAGGTAGCGGACCACTAGTGCGGTAACTACGGCTTCCAAAGGGCCGGCGAGAACGAGGTGAGCAAACAGCATGGCCGGGACCGCGACACTGAGCGGGTAGGGGCAATAGAGCGGGACGCCCTTGGCGGTGTGGAACAGAATGGGCTGAAGTCCCAGCTCCACTCCCGCACATAGAGCCGCCGCATTGATTCCCAGGTAACTTCCTACTGCTGCTGCGAGCCAGCGGCGTTTCGTATTGAACTCGCTTTTTCCACTAATCAACCGGTACACGCCATAGGCAATGAAAGGGAGAACGAGTGCCATGTTGAAACAATTGGCGGTAAAGGTCCAAATGCCGCCATCACCAAAGAGAAGGGCTTGAATGGCGAGGGCAATGGTAACGCAAATCATGGTTGCCCACGGTCCCAGCACAACGGCGAGTAGCCCGCCTCCCACCGCATGGGCGGAGGTTCCGCCGGGGATGGGCACATTGTACATCATTATGGTAAAGGAAAAAGCCGCCCCGATGGCCATCAAAGGAACGTATCTGGATTTGAGCCAGTTCCTCACCTTCCGGGCCGCCACCATCCACGCGGGGATCATGACTAGGCCGAAGCTCACGCACGTCGAGGGACTCAAATAGCCGTCGGGAATATGCATGGTTAATCCTTCTTATATTTTAGTTCCCAGTTTCCAGTTATCACTCAAGTTTCGCACCAAGTAACTTTGGATAATTACTTATTATTATTTTAGAAAGAGATCAATAAAATGGAAAAGGCTCCGGATTTGTGGTAAGTTAAGATTGCGAAATCGCTAACCAAACCCACAA
>JBEKDQ010000067.1:0-11032 GCA_050014275.1 Desulfobaccales bacterium
ATGGCCCGGGGGGCGAAGACAGCCTTCGGCGCCCACCTGGGTCTGGCGGTCACCGGCATCGCCGGCCCCGGCGGCGGCAGCCCGGAGAAGCCGGTGGGCACAGTGTACATCGGCCTGGCCACCCCCCACGAGGTGGAGGTCTGGCACTACCTCTTCCACGGCTCCCGGGAAGCGATCAAAATCTTGTCGGCCCAGACCGCCCTGGACCGGCTGCGGCGGAAGCTGAAAGAATAGCTAGCAGCTAACAGCTTGATTACTTCAGCTCTGCCCTTAAAGGGAGACTTATTAAGGGGATCATTAATGAGGTCCTTCTTTATCCCCTCTCCCCCGATGGGGGAGAGGGATGGGGTGAGGGGGAAACGCAGGGTCTCTTGATTGCCGATAAAGACGAGTAGCTTCGCCGCGGCGGCGAAGCATGACAAAAAAGGCAAATTACGCATTTTTTTAAAAGCTGAAAGCTGACTGCTGATGGCTGAGAGCTGAGATCTAAACATGATTCGCGCCTTCCTGGCCATTGACCTGCCCGAGAGCCTGCGCCCCGGCCTGTCCCTGGCGCAGGAGGAATTGAAAAAGAGCCAGGCCGACGTGCGCTGGGTGCCTCCGGGCAATATTCATATCACCCTGAAATTTTTCGGCCACCTGCCGGACGCCGAGGTGCCACGGATTATCTCGGCGGCCCGGCAGGTAGCCTCCCAGCAGGCCCCCCTGTCCCTGGAGGTCTTAGGCGCCGGGGCCTTCCCCAGCAGTCGCAGCCCCCGGGTGGTGTGGCTGGGCCTGGGCGGGGACCTGCCGCCTTTGAGCCAGTTTTTTTACCGGTTGGAAAAGGCCTTCACGCAACTGGGATATCCGCCGGAGGGCCGGGCCTTCAACCCCCACCTGACCTTGGGCCGGGTGCGCTCGCCCGAGGGCCGGGCGCAGTTGAGCCGGGCGATAGAAAAATTGGTGGTGGCTTGGCCGCCCTTTCCGGTGCGGGAGATCATCTTGTATCAAAGCGTGCTGTCGCCCAAAGGCTCGACCTACACCCCGCTGGAAGTGATTAAGCTGAGTGAGCAGGGAGCAGTAAACAGTAAGCAGTAAGCAGTGAGCAGATAGGGGCTGGGAAAGATGGCGCCGCCGCCCCCGGCGGCGGAGGCAAGGCAGCCGCAGGCCCTAACAAAAAGCCTGCGCGGCACCGGCGGGGCGCCTGCGCCAGCAAAGAGACCATAGGGCGGCCCATGGCCGCCTAAAAGAAAACGGCGTGCCCAGCACGCCCTATAAAATCTAGAGTGGGCGCCGCCCGCCCACCATTGTAAGAATGCTTCAATTTATGCTCCAAATCGGAAACTTGAGAACAGTAATACGGTCTGCTTCCTCACCCCAGCCCGCTCCCCCTTGGGGAGAGGGGCGGGAAATAGAGAAAACGTTAATCAACGCAGGCTAAAGCCTGCGGCTACCAGAGGCGACAAACATCCTTGCCTTAAAACCCTTATGGGGGTTGGGGGAGGGAGTTTGAGGGAGGGAGCAGGGGCCCTCGGCCCCTGCCCTCTCCCTCAAAATACCAACTAAAAAGGAAATCACCATGAGCGACCAAGTTGCAGCGGACAAGACCAAGGCTCTGGACCAGGCCCTGAGTCACATCGAAAAACAATATGGCAAGGGCTCCATCATGCGCCTGGGGGCCGAAGAGAAGATAGACGTGCCGGTGATCTCCAGCGGCTGCCTCTCCCTGGACCTGGCCTTGGGGATCGGCGGCATCCCCCGGGGCCGGGTCATCGAGATCTTCGGGCCGGAGGCCTCCGGCAAGACCACCCTGGCCCTGCACGTTATCGCCGAGGCCCAGCGCAAGAGCGGGGTGGCGGCCTTCATAGACGCCGAGCACGCCCTGGACGTGATCTATGCCCGCAAACTGGGGGTCAGGACCGAGGACCTGCTCATCTCCCAGCCCGATTCAGGTGAACAGGCCCTGGAGATCGCCGAGATCCTGGTGCGCTCCAACGCGGTGGACGTGGTGGTGGTGGACTCGGTGGCCGCCCTGGTCCCCCGCTCGGAAATCGAAGGGGACATGGGCGACGCCCAGATGGGTTCCCAGGCCCGCCTGATGTCCCAGGCCCTGCGCAAGCTCACCTCGGCCATCAGCAAATCCCTGACCTCGGTGATCTTCATCAACCAGATCCGCCACAAGATCGGAGTGATGTTCGGCAACCCCGAAACCACCACCGGGGGCAATGCCCTGAAGTTTTATGCGAGCATGCGCCTGGACATCCGCCGCATCAGCGCCATCAAGCAGGGGGATGAAACTATCGGCTCCCACTCCCGGGTGAAGGTGGTGAAAAACAAGCTGGCGCCGCCCTTCCGGGAGGCGGAATTCGACATCATCTTCGGCCAGGGGATCTCCCGGGAAGGGGACCTCCTGGACCTGGCCGCGGATCAGGGCCTCATCCAGAAGAGCGGCGCCTGGTTTAGCTACGGGGGCGAGCGCATCGGCCAGGGCCGGGAGAACGCCAAGGCCTATCTCCGGGAGCACCCGCAGGCGGCCATGGAGCTGGATAAACAACTGCGGGCCGCGCACGGCATGCCCACTCCCCCCTCCGACGCCGCCCGGGAGCAGCCGCTCACATGACCAGCCGCGAGATCCGGGAAACCTTTCTGCGCTTCTTCGCCTCCCAGGGCCACACCCGGGTGGCCAGCTCTTCCCTGGTGCCCGCCGGGGACCCCACCCTGCTATTCACCAACGCCGGCATGGTGCAGTTCAAAAAGGTCTTCCTGGCGGAAGAAACCCGGCCCTACACCCGGGCCGCCAGCTCTCAAAAGTGCGTCCGGGCCGGGGGCAAACACAACGACCTGGAAAACGTGGGCTTCACCACCCGCCACCATACCTTCTTCGAGATGCTGGGCAACTTCTCCTTCGGCGATTACTTCAAGGAAGGGGCCATCGAAATGGCCTGGGAGCTGCTGACCGGGCATTACCGCCTCCCCCGGGAGCGCCTCTGGGCCACGGTTTACCATGAGGACCAGGAAGCCGCCCGCCTCTGGGAGAAGATCGCCGGGCTGCCGATGAGCCGCATCGTGGGGCTCGGGGAGAAAGACAACTTCTGGGCCATGGGCGAGACCGGGCCCTGCGGCCCCTGCTCCGAGATCCTCATCGACCAGGGTGAAGAGATGGCCTGCGGCCCGGAATGCGGCATCGGCAAATGCGACTGCGACCGCTATCTGGAGATCTGGAACCTGGTGTTCATGCAGTTCAACCGGGCCCCGGATGGCGTCCTCCACCCGCTGCCCAAACCCAGCATCGACACCGGCATGGGTCTGGAGCGTCTCTGCGCCGTCATCCAGGGAGTGAAAAGCAACTTCGACTGCGACCTCTTGCGGCCGGTGATCAGCCGGGTGGAGGAGCTGGCGGCTAAAAGCTACGGCGGCCCCAATGCCCAGCAAAACGTGGCCTTCCGGGTGATCGCCGATCATACCCGGGCCGCCACCTTCCTGATCGCCGACGGGGTGCTGCCCTCCAACGAAGGCCGGGGCTACGTGTTGCGCCGCATCATGCGCCGGGCCATCCGCTTCGGGCGGCTCTTAAACCTCCCCAGTCCCTTCCTGGGGAAGGTGAGCGAGCGGGTGACGGAGCTGATGGGCGAGGTCTATCCCGAACTCCCGGGGGCCAGCCGGATCCTGGTCCAGGTGCTGGCCGGCGAGGAGGAGCGTTTCGCCGACACCCTGGACCACGGTCTGAAGCTGTTGAGCGAGGAACTGGCCTACCTCAAGACCCACAGCCTGAAAATCCTGCCGGGGGAAGTGGCCTTCAAACTTTATGACACCTATGGCTTCCCCCTGGATCTGGTCCAGGACAGCCTGCGGGAAGAGGGCCTGGTCCTGGACCTGGAAGGCTTTGAAGAACACATGCGCCGGCAACGGGAGGCCTCCCGCCAGTCCTGGCGGGGTGGCGCCGCCGGCGAGGCGCCGCCGGTTTACCAGGAGTTGGCCCAGTGGCCTCCTACCCACTTCCTGGGCTATGAATCCCTGCAGGGAGACAGCACCATACTGGCCCTCATTACCCACGAAGGGCACCATGAACAGGCGGAGCCCGGCGAGGAGGTGGAAGTGGTCACCGCCGCCACCCCCTTTTACGGGGAAGCCGGCGGCCAGGTAGGGGACTCCGGGGTCATCAGCGGCGACGGCTGGCGCATCCGGGTAGCCAACAGCCAGCGCCTGCCCAATGACCTGGTCATCCACCAGGGGGTGGTGGAGCAAGGGGTGGTCAAGGTCAACGACCAGGCCGTTCTTACGGTGGATGCCGGCCGGCGCCGCCGCATCGCCCGGCACCATACCGCCACCCATATCCTCCAGGCGGCCCTCAAGCGGCGCCTGGGGGATCATGTCAAACAGTCCGGCTCCTGGGTTTCGCCGGAGCGCCTGCGCTTCGATTTCACTCACTTTCAGGCCATCGCCCCCGAGGAACTGGAGGGCATCGAGCTGGACCTGAACGCCGCGGTGGCCGAGAACCTGCCGGTGCTCACCGACCGCATGTCCGTGCCCGAAGCCCTGGAGCGGGGCGCCACCGCCCTGTTCGAGGAGAAATATGGCGAAGAGGTGCGGGTGGTGGCCATCCCCGGCCTGAGCCAGGAACTGTGCGGCGGCACCCACGTGGAGCGCAGCGGCGACCTGGGGTTTTGCAAGATTACTTCCGAGGCTTCGGTGGCCGCGGGCATCAGGCGCATCGAGGCGGTGTGCGGCCCGGAGGCGGTAAGATATATTCAGGGCCAGGAAGATCTCTTGATAAAGGTGTCGGAATACCTAAAGGCAGACCAGGCCAATCTGCTTACCCAACTCAAGAAGCGGTTGGACCGACAAAAGGATCTGGAAAAAGAGTTGGAGGCCCTGAAAGGCCGCCTGGCCGCGGCCCAGGCCGGGGACCTCCTGGACCAGGTGCGCTCGGTTGCGGGCGTCCCGGTCCTGGCCCTGAAGGTGGAAACCGCCGACCCCAAAGGGCTGCGGGAGTTCGCGGTGAAGCTGCAGGACCGTCTGAAGAGCGGCATCATCGTCCTGGGCGCGGTGGCGGCGGACAAGGCCATGCTCATCGCCCTGGTCACCAAAGACCTGAGCCCGCGCTTTCCCGCCGGGGAGATCATCAAGGCCATCGCCCCCCTGGTGGGAGGGAGCGGCGGCGGCCGGCCCGACATGGCCCAGGCTGGCGGCCCGGACCCGGCGGGTATCCCCAGGGCCTTGGAACGGGCCTATGAGGTGGTGGCCCAAAAGGCGAAGGGATAAAACATGGCACTCATAGAAGGATTTCATGTGCAGAATTACAAAGTTCTAAGAGACGTTACTTTGGGCCGTTTGTGGAAGCAGCGGGAAAATAAGCCGCTTACCCCACTGCTGGTTGTTATTGGCAAAAACGGCACCGGAAAGAGTACTCTTTTTGACGCCTTTGGGTTTCTTGCTGATGCTCTTCTAGTGGGAGTGGAAGAAGCCTGTGATTTGAAAGAACGCGGCGGATTCGAAAGGCTTATCTCTGCAGGTACTGAAGGGCCAATAAAGTTTGAAGTATATTACCGCGAAAGTCCCAACGAACGCCCCATAACTTATGAATTAACTGTTGCCCGTGATAATAGTGGTCGGCCATATGTTGAAGAAGAGCGCCTCAGACAAAGACGTAAAGGACAAAAGCAGTCAGGACGCCCTTTTTCTTTTCTTATATTAAGTGGGGGAAAAGGAGAAGCATGGGCGGGTGAAGAAACTTTCGAAGGTATTGAGGATTCTGCACGAGTACCAGTGGAACTTACTGATTCTCGCAAGCTCGGCATTGCAACCTTGGGCGCTCTTAAAGAGCATCCGCGCATAACGAAATTTCGCAACTTCTTAGCTAACTGGTATTTAAGCTATTTTACCCCTGATGCGGCACGAAGTCTGCCCATGGCCGGACCTCAAAAACATCTGAATATCCATGGAGATAACCTTGGTAACGTCGTACAATACATGGAACGAGATTATAAGAATAGGTTTAAAACCATTTTGAATAGCATCTCCCGGAAAATACCTGGAGTCGACCGCATTGACACCAAGAGAACCGATGACGGCAGACTCTTATTAAGATTTAATGACAAGGGCTTCCAAGACCCATTTTTCGCCCAGCAAATGTCAGATGGCACATTGAAGCTTTTCGCCTATTTGCTGCTTCTACAAGACCCTGAACCTCCTCCTTTTATCTGCATCGAAGAGCCTGAGAACGGCCTTTACCATAAACTTTTGGAGACTTTGGCAAGAGAATTTAGGGAACATGCCACAGGGAGAAGAAATGCACCCCAGATTTTCATAACCACTCATCAGCCGTATTTTGTTGATGCAGTAAGACCTGAAGAAACCTGGATTCTAGAAAAAGGTCAGGATGGTTTTGCCAAGATACGTCGGGCCAGCGACGATTCCATTGTGACAAGTATGGTTGCAGAGGGATTACCTCTGGGAGGGCTCTGGTACTCCGATTATCTAGATGGGAGGTGAAACCATGCATTTTGAAATACTTGTTGAAGATCAATCGGGAGCCATTACTGTTGGAATTATTCTTCAAAAAATCTTTGGGCCAAACAATCAAACTTACACTTATAAAATCCATCCATATAAAAGTATTGGCCGCCTGCCAGCGAATTTAATTGGGCAGACGGATCCTGAAAAACGAATTCTTTTAGATCGCTTGCCAAAAATATTACGAGGATATGCGCATAGCCTGCAACACATTGAGGCGGCCGTATTGGTTGTCGTTGATCTAGATCGTCGGGATTGTCTTCAATTTAAGCAGGAATTAGTAAATCTGTCTATAAAATGTTGCCCAAGTCTACGTGTGCTTTTTCGAATCGCCATTGAAGAAATTGAAGCATGGCTCCTTGGTGATCAAAGAGCTTTAAAGAAGGTGTACCCAAGTGCTAAGGACTCAGTTCTTAACTCCTACATTCAGGATAGTATATGTGATACCTGGGAAAAGATGTCGGATGCCCTCTATCCGGGTGGCTCAGCAAAACTCAAAACATTGGGCTACCCTATCATTGGAGAAGTAAAAAACGAATGGGCGAAAAACATAAGCCCACAAATAGATATTAACAATAATAATTCTAAAAGTTTCCAAGTTTTTTGCTCAGGCGTCCGGCGGCTTGCTGGTATAGCCACATAATTATGAAATGGTGCGACCTCTTATGAGAATATGACTTTTCCGAGATTGAGCAGACGCTCTTATAAGTTATGCTGGGCGAAGCATAGTATGACCAAAAAATTCATCGCGGTAATCACCAAGGAAAAAAATTGGTACGTGGCCCATTGCGTGGAATTAGGCGTGGTGAGCCAGGGAAAGAGACCATCGAAGAGTCTCAAAATAACTACAAGGAACCCGTAGAACTCTATTTGGAAAGTTTTGGCGAAGGAGACCTACCTGCCAGCACCGGCGAAGTGATGCTTTACCCCTTCGAGGTGGCGGTGGGTGGTTAAAAGGTTCTTCGATTCGATTATAAACATTGGGTAAATACCGAACAAATTTAAAAAGGCACTTATAAAGGCAACTGAGAAAATCACCCTAAATGATAAAGAGTAATTAAGGGTGCTCACCGTCCACTATATCAAACCCTTTGAAAGGTAAATATTCATGGGCAAATTCAAAGAAAATTTTGTGATTGATGATAAAGGCAACCCAATTGGGGTAATTTTGGATATTGACGAATATCGCAAACTCTTGGAAGAGATCGAAGAGCTAGAATCAATCCGCGCCTACGATGCAGCCAAGGATGCCCAGGATGAAGCTATTCCCTTTGAACAGGCAATTTCCGAGATTGAACAGACTCGTTGATGACCTATTCTATTTCTATCCTGCGCCGGGCTCAGAAAGAGCTAGCCCATTTACCAAAAGAAGCTTATGAACAAGTCCGAGATTCCATTCGAACGTTGGCTTATAACCAAAGACCTCCTGGTTGCAGGAAGTTAAGCGCCGGGCCGGCTGGCGCATAAAGATTGGCGATTACCGCATAATTTATGAAATCGATGATAAAAGTCGAATAATTGAAGTGCTTCATATCGGCCACAGGCGCAATGTTTACCGCTGATTAGCAAAATTGATCAGTTAACCCAAAGAGGAACCCCAAACTTGCACGAATACGGCTTGATGGAAAACGTCATGGCGGTCATCATGGCGGAGCTCAAGAAATCCGGGGAGGAGGAGGTCAGGGCAGGCCGGCTGCCCACGGTGACCCTGAAGGTGGGGGCACTGGAGATGCATTCCGAAGCCGCCCTCCGCCAGGCCTTTGAGGTCCTGAGCCAGGGCACCGTCCTGGAGGGGGCCCGCCTGCACCTGGTCATCCTGCCGGCTACCCTGGCCTGCCCCCAGTGCGGTTTCCGGGGCCCCCTGCCCCTCAGGGCCGCCGACCCCCATGAAGCCCTGCCCATGGCGGAGTGCCCCCAGTGCGGCGCCCTGACCCCGGTCCAGGATGGCCGCGGGGTGGAGTCCATCGAGCTGGCCTGGGAAGAAGAAGCATAGGGTTGGCTTTTCAGATTTTCGTTAATTAATCCTGATGGTCATCTCCCGGAATCGGGGCCTCCTGGTTCCGGCTGGCCTTCGGGGGTTTTTCTTCGCTGGGTAGATAAAAGGCGCCGGAGCTGGGAAAATCGGAGTGCCAGCCCCTCAACTTCCCTCTCCCCTGGCCGGCTACGACAGAGGCGCCCGCAGGCCTCGCAGCTCGCCCCCGGCAGTTCGCCCTCGTGGCGCAGTTTTTGGAAATGGCCGCAGTGGACGCAGCGCACCACCGGGCGGTAGTCGATCCAGCCGAGGTCCTTCCAATAACGCCAGGTGCCGTACTTTAGGCGATAGCGGAGCGCGGTGTAGAGGCAGGTCAGGCCGATGAGATGGGCCGTGGAAATTAAAAAGGCCCTCCAGGAAATGAGGACGGTGATCCCCATGACCATCAACAGCCGGGAGGACAGCCGCCAGGATTTCTTCCAGATGGCGGCATCGGCCAGGGTCCAGGGCAGGCGCACCCCGATCCAAAGGTTGCGGCCAGGCTGCCAGAAGAGCATCATCAGCCCCACGGCCCAGCAGAGTCCTGATACCAGGTGGTCCAGGGATTGACTCCTTCGGTGACCTGCTTGCCTGCCAGGTCATGTAGGGTGCGCAATGCGCACCGCTATATTGTTGCTTCCTATAATCTAGTGGTGAGGTGCGCACCCTACATTTTACTGCTCGCCTGCCAAGTCCTGAAGAGGTTCCGGCAGGATGCCGGCGCTCTCATGATTTTTCCTCTGGAGCTGGGGAAGTCGAGGCCGCAAGGAGGACTCGCCTTACCCGGCGCTTGTAGCCTATCATGCAGGGCGGGCACTGCCCGCCAGATAGTATGGCTCAATAATGGTGGGCGGCGCCTACCCCACATTTTACTCCGTGAAGAAGCACGTCCTTTTCGCTCTGCCCTGCCTTTGTAGGGGCGGACCCATGTGTCCGCCCTCTTGAGGGCGCACACGCCGTGCGCACCCTACATGTTACTGCTCGCCTGCCAAGTCCTGAAGAGGTTCCGGGAGGATGCCGGCCGGCGCCATCCTGATTTTTTCTCTATTTCCCCTCCAGCTTGGCCCGGATCTTCAGGCGCAGGGCGTTGAGGCGGATGAAGCCGGTGGCGTCCGCCTGCTGGTAGTCGCCCCCGCCCTCGAAGGTCACCAGGTCGGGGCGGTACAGGGAATTGCCGCTCTTCCGTCCCACCACCGTGACATTGCCTTTATAGAGCTTCAGGCGGGCGGTGCCGGTCACCGGCTGCTGGGCCTCATCGATCAGCTTCTGCAGGGCATAGCGCTCCGGGGCGAACCAGTAACCGTAGTAGATCAGTTCGGCGTAGCGGGGGCTGAGGCTATCCCGGAGGTGCATCACTTCCCGGTCCAGGGTGATGGATTCCACCGCCTGGTGGGCAGCCCTCAGGATGGCGCCGCCGGGGGTTTCGTACACCCCCCGGGATTTCAGGCCGACATAGCGATTTTCCACCAGGTCCACCCGGCCGACGCCGTGGGCGCCGCCGAGTTCATTGAGGCGGGCCAATAGAGCCGCCGGGCTGAGCCGCTCTCCGTCCACCGCCGCCGGGTCGCCGGCCTCAAAATCGATCTCCAGGTAGCGGGGCTGATCCGGGGCCTCCTGGGGGGATTTGCTGAGCAGGAACATCTCCGCCGGGGGTTCGGCCCAGGGGTCCTCCAGGATGCCGCCCTCGAAGCTGAGGTGCAGGAGGTTGCGGTCGCTGGAATATGGTTTCTCCCTGGTGACTGGCACCGGGATCCCGTACTTTTGGGCGTAGGCCACGCAATCGGCCCTGCCTTGGAGGTCCCACTCCCGCCAGGGAACGATGATTTTCAGGTCCGGGGCCAGGGCCTGGTAGGTGAGCTCGAAGCGCACCTGGTCGTTGCCCTTGCCGGTGGCCCCATGGCTCACCGCGTCCGCCCCGGTCTTCCCGGCCACCTCCACCTGGGCCTTGGCGATCAGGGGCCGGGCGATGGAGGTGCCCAAAAGATAGGCCCCTTCATAGAGGGCGTTGCCCCGGAACATGGGCCAGACGAAATCCCGGACAAACTCTTCCTTCAGGTCCACAATGAAGACCTGGTCGGCGCCGGTGGCCCGGGCCTTGGCCGCCACTGCGGCCACCTCTGCTCCCTGGCCGATATCGGCGCAGAAGGCCACCACCGGGCACTGATAGGTTTCCTTAAGCCACCTGAGGATTACCGAGGTGTCCAGGCCGCCGGAATAGGCCAGGACGATTTTGTGGATATTTGACATGATATTTATCCCATAAACGATTGATACTTTTTCGCGAGTTGCCAGTTCCCAGTTCCCAGTTACAAAAAGAACTCAGTTAACCTAAGATATAGGGGTGGGCACTGCCTACCATTTCTTTGATTTTCTTAACTGGCGAGCAGTGCTCGCCTTCATTTGGCCCAGGCGGACGCCTGGGCCGCCATCCTCCTATTTATTGCAGGGGAAGTCGGGGCCGCAGGTCCCGGCTTCCCCTGCACTTATACGGGTTGGATGGGGGGTGTGGGGGGAGGGCAGGGACGAAGT
>JBEKDQ010000068.1:0-10988 GCA_050014275.1 Desulfobaccales bacterium
CCGGGGCCGGTCCGGTTGGGTAATCACCGCCAGCACCTCCTCCCCATGGGAGATCAAGGCTTCCAGGGAAGGCAGGGCGAACTGGGGGGTGCCCATGAAGATTAAACGCCAGGGGCCGTGCTTCACCGGGCCGCCGCCTGCTTCTTGAGCCGCCTTAAATAGATGCTCCGCTTCAGCCGGCTGATGCGGTCAATGAAGAGGATGCCGTCCAGGTGATCCACTTCGTGCTGGAGCACCACCGCCAGCAATCCCTCCCCGGTAATGGTTACGGGTTTCCCTTCCCGGTCCAGGCCCTTCACGCTCACCCGGGCGTGGCGCCGCACCTCGGCGCTAAAGTCCGCCACCGAGAGGCAGCCTTCCTCGTGGGTAAGCTCTCCTTCCGCGTGGGTAATGCAGGGATTGATGAGCACCTTGAGGTCCCTGGCCGCGCCATCCCGGTGGTGGGCCACGTCGAAGACGATGAGGCGGCGCAAGACCCCCACCTGGTTGGCGGCCAGTCCCAGGCCCGGGGCGGCGTACATGGTTTCAGCCATATCATCGATGAGACCCTGCAGCTCGTCGTTGATCCCGTTGACCTCCCGGGTCGGCTGCCGTAGCACCGCGTCGGGTAATTTACGTATAGGCAGGACTGCCATGGTCTTCAGATTTCTAAAAATCCTCTCAGTAATTTTCTTTTTTAACTTTACGGTAATTCCGGCAATTTTTCAAGGATTTGAGGAAGCGGCTGGACAACATTGTGAGGTGGGACCGAGATTAGGGTCCTAATGAGGTAGTCTTTGGCTTCCGTAAGGCGCGTCTTACGCGCCATTATTGGAATTATTGTTTCAATCCACGACCGGCCCGAAAGCCTGCGCTTCCCGGCGGGTGGCGGCCACAGGCCGCCCTATAAGCTCAAGAACAGAATAATTACAATTTATGCGGGCCCACTGGAACGAGGGGGAGCCTAAAACAAGCCATAACAATTTGGACAGAACCAATGGCCAGGCTATTGGGACACCCACCGGGGGTTTCACCGCAGAGACGCGGAGGACGCAGAGAAAAACTGAACAATGGGCAGGTTCCCCGGATACCCACCGGGGGAGCGAGTAGATAAGTTGCTTGAAGATACTCTTCGAACTCGATTCCATTCATTTTTGTGAGGTTTGCTGGAAACCTTGCCTCATGCCGAGGGTTTTTGGCTGCTCTGGCGGCTTTAATCCAAACAGGCCAAAAAGCTCTTCGCTGGATAGTAAGGACTTTAAATCTATGGATACGTCGTCGACCAGTTCATCAAACAAAAGTTGTTTTTCTTGAAGAATATTGTCAATCCTCTCTTCTATAGTGCCTTCAATCAGGTATTTATAAACATGTACGGGATAAGTTTGGCCAAAACGATGAGCTCGATCCTCAGCCTGTCGTTCAACCGCAGGATTCCACCATCGGTCGAAGTGAAAAACATAAGATGCATCTTGCAGATTTAATCCTTGCCCGCCGGCTCGTAGTGAAAGTATTAAAGCCTTATGTGATATATTTTCCTTAAATTCTTTAATCTTAGCCTCCTTTTCAAAAAGGGAAAGGTCACCAGTGTAAAGTAAAGGCTGCAACCATTGGAGTTTGGCCGCAATGGCCCTGGCGCCATGTTTATCATCAGTGAACTGTGAAAATATGAGAGCGCGATGTCCCTCAGATTCAAGGGTTCGCAGGCGCTCACTAATATCTTGGAGTTTAGCCGATTGCCCACTCGTAGGGCAGAAATTACAAATTTGCTTTAATTTCAAGATTAGCTCTAAGACGTTTCCAATGCGGACAGTTTCACCACGTTCCCGCAACTGGATGATACCTTCCTTTTCAGCTCTCTCATAGCTTTGCAACTGGGAACCATTGAGCGGAAGCACAATTTGGCTGATAATTTTAGGGGGAAGATGGGGAAGCACCTCGGTCTTCTTACGGCGAAGTTGCAGTTTTTGATGTCTTTCACGAAGACCTCGACCAGGACTAAGTCTGAGTGGGTAGCCACCTTCTTTGAGAGGCGCAACAAATTCCATGATGGAAGCCAGGTCGTCAACCTTGTTTTCCAGAGGAGTGCCAGTCAGGGCCCAGGCGCGCCGTCGGTGGAGTTGTTTGCATTTCCTGCTAACCTCAACATCCCTATTCTTAATTTTTTGGGTCTCATCGAGGATAACCACGTCCCAAGTCCGTCGACGGGGTGGCGATTGAGGATTTTCCGTGAAGTCGGAGCGAAAAGTTTCATAACTGGTAATGTAAATATGCGCGGGCGTTATCCACTGCCAGGCCCGATCCGTCACCGGCCCATGAACCGTGGAAATCCGGAGCTCAGGAGCCCAAAAGCGTAGTTCTCGACGCCATTGGCTGATGAGTCCCGCCGGCACAATTATCAAACTTGATTCGATCAGCCGCTGCAGGGTTAGAATTCGCAAAGTGCCAATTGCCTGGACAGTTTTTCCCAGTCCCATATCATCGGCAAGAAGAAGTGCCTCATGGGACAGCAGGGCTTTAATTCCCTCCATTTGGTATTCGAACAATGGCCGGGGCCACTCCAGGGGGCCTGCGACGGAAAGTAGAAGGTCAGTAGGCGGCTGCCGGGCTGCGCCCAATTCCTCCGGTTCATCCGCATCTCGATAGGGGATGGGCATCGGTTACGCCTCGTTTTCCCCCTCAGGAGAAACTTGAAGGTCCTTATCCTCTAAATAACCCATTTCCAACTCTCCTGCTTTTGTTTCAATTATAGATTCATAATTTGGGTCCTTGCGTTTAAGGTCCCATTCGGTAATCCACGATTTCACATGATGACGCATGGTAGTAGGTTCCAATATCCCTAAACCTGTTACGTCCGGTGGGGAGCAGTCGTATGCATCAGCATAGATGGATTTTACTTTGGCATAAATAGCCTGGAGCATTGAGCTGTCAGGAGATACCAATTCAGTTCCCTCTCCCTCAATTATCCGCATGCCTTGTTCTGCCTGGCTGGCCAGAAGCAGGTCATCTGTAGAACCCTGCACCCTCAACTTTCCAGGGACTTTTTCCAAATCGTTTTTGCCCTCCAATACTTCGGAGGCAAAAATATCGATAATTGAAGCTACTGTCGTAAGCCCGGTAGATTGCCAGTCTTCCAATTTGCCCATCCATCTGGCCAGTTCGGCATAAGACTTTGCCCTTTGCCGAAGGGAATAACACCTGATCAGCTCTAACTCATCGATGAATAAAATCCAACCCGCATAGCCTGCAGCCACCATGAGACGCGCCGTGAATTTGAATCGCTGCAGGGCAATCTCCTTAGTAGCGATCCTGGTTATGTTAAAAGTTACTCTCTCTCCACAGGTTCTAAGCCATCTTCTTATTTCCGCTGAACCGATTTTCTCACCGGACCAGAACCGAATAATGCGATTACGAACCTCTCCGTTATAGGCCCCGGGCATCCGCTTGTATATAAAAAGTGTTGCTGCGAACATTTGGCTTAAATCAGGACTGCGGTTGACCCATTGATCAAAATCGGCATAAGCTTGGCTATCAGTATCCATTTTGGTCATTATTTCTGTCAGAGCGTCTCCCATCCTTCTTGGCACCACAGCAGCTTCGGCAGCGGCGCGATACAATTTGGCCGGATCATAAAATGGAGTTTCCTTGCTAATAACGACTTTGCTACACACATAATTTTCTCTCAATGCGGTTTGTAGAAGAAATTCAAGCAAGTGGGATTTGCCCGCCCCAAAGCCCCCCTGCACCAACAGTCCCTGAGGCCGCGCCTCAACGCTATGCAGTTGTTCTCTGAATTTTTCTTCGATTTTGGGTTGGGTGCTCCCCAAGGCTAAAACCGCATCCCGGTTAGGAACGCCGGCTCGTAGTGCTTCAATAGCTCGGCGATTTCTAATTCGCTCAGCCTCAGACATAGTAAATCTCCATAATGGCAGGCGATTGAGGTTCAGATACAGGATGAGACGCTAACCAGAGGCGCACAAGGGTTATCTCTTTCCCTATCGCGGACTTCATCCCATATGCGCATTTTTAGAGCCGGGTAGCGTGCTACCCCTCGTTTCTCATCTTGTATAAATTCGGGGGGAGCAATGACCAGAACGAGACAATTTTCAAGATCATCGGTGGCATCAATGAACTGGCGGAGCACTTCATAGGCGTCAAGCACCGCCGGTTTGCTATAATAATAACCATCATCGGGGGTTTCCGGCTTCTTCACCATATATCGGGAAATATCTAAACATAAAACAAGGCCATTGACGCCTACCTTCTTCAACCAATGAGTCAATGATAAAAACATATGGCGGGAGTTATGCCGCCCCACCTTTTGAAAGATCTGCGCTTCTTTGAGGATTGAGATTGTCCTCAATCCTCCCGTCAGCCATTCTATTATATAGTTACATAAAATTGGCCTTTGAGGTTCAAGTTCGGCCAAACATAACTGCGTCATTGCAATTCTGAACTCCTGACTCATTTTATAATCATTAGATATTTTTTTTGTAAGCCATTGTCTAATCTCTAATTTAAGGAGTATTGCTTCGACCTCATTTATAGTAGATAATACTTGCATATTAAACTCATTACGCGTGGGAGGAACTTTATATCCATTACTATTAATTAATTCTATGAGAAACTTATATGCAAAATCCTCCCAACTGACTTTACGGGCGATTTCATGAAATAGTCTATCGATCATATGAACCTTGGTGTTCGCGGCATCCACCGAAGCGAATAAAAACCCTTCAGAGTCCGCAACCCTCCGTAATGCTTGCTGACACCGATCGTATTGGTGATCACCAAAAGGGATAAGAAACTTTACTGCCGCCCCACCCAGGCGTATAAAGTCTTGTAGATATTCCCTTCGCACAATATCCAACCATTCTTGGAATGAGATAGCCATGGCAGAGTAGACTCCTATGTGCGCTTGAATGAAATCCCGTAATATAATCTCTCTTGCCCTTCCTCAGTAATCACGCTTAAACTTCTTCTTATGTCCCTTCCAGGGGGAAAGAGTTTCATAACAGATCCTCTGCTTGTTATTGTAACCCTACCTTTGTCAAGTAAGTAAATATCCCGGGCGAATTCCTCGACAGTATACTCCCTGGATTGGCCGGGCAAAAGCGTGAGCAGCTGGTAGATATCAAGGAGTTTGACAGCCCTACCAGTTGCCGAGGCATCTCCTAGCTGCGAAGAAGGCATCTTGGAATAGGCTTTAAATAAGCAATCCAAAAAAGCTTCAGGATTAAAGCGGACAGGTTTGTTTTGTAATTCCTTGAGATGTCGGGCTAAAAAAGAAGGGCGCAGTCGCCTCTCTTTGATCTTGTCAATTAATATGTTTCGGTCCTGTGGCCTAATGCGAATGAGAAAAGGGTAGCAATAAATCATCCCATGCCGTTCGAAAATATTCACCCCGGCTTGCTTTGCGGTCTCTACAAGTTCCGAGTGAAAGTCCCCGCCCGATAAATATGGCTCCTCATCGAAGTCCCAGCTTTCCTTGGCATTGGCAAATTGTTGGCTCAGGGCGCCGATGGCCTGCTCCGTAGCTTCAATCGTTCTCGGGAGTTCCCATAAATTCCCCTTCTTTGCGGCATCTCGAAACCTCTTGATAGAGGACACCACTTTATTCGCCGCCGCCAGGGTTGCCTCCGCGTCTGCCTCCGTAGTGGCGAGTGATTGCTCCAGGCCGGCCATTATACCCTCCCAATTTAATGATCGCCTGAATAGTCGGGGCCCCTTGAAGCTCAGAGGTCATTCCAGGCAGATACATGGACATTAGCACATTGCGCGCAGAATTTGCAAAAAAGGAATTGAAATTGAGATTTTTGGGCCTAACTTAGCAAACTAATTTGCCAGTGTCCAGAAACTTATTGGAGCCCCGAGAAAAAAATAGAGAAGGATTCACCTGATTTTACCCCGCCCCCCCGATATATGACCTCATAAATGGGCGACGCATAACCACAATCCCAGGGGAGTTAATTCCCCCATGGACCTTAAACGCCATTCTCAAGCAAATGGGGATGACTGAGGCCGACCTAAAGGGATTGCTTTAACTTCATACTCAAAGTTCCTGACCACAGGTTCCGGGGGATGGAAGCAGCCGATCAACGATTCCGAAGGCCCGGATGCCCGTGGCCTGGTATCTATCGACCTCGGTCCGGGTCTTTAGATATTCGGCGGCCACAGGCCGCCCTTAAGGGGTGGCCATTAGGAATGAACCGGATAAATCCGTTCGAGTTGTAGGTAACTTAGAGGCAGGGGAGGGATGGAGATCGAAGCAGGGTGTAGCTGAAGGCAATAATGGCAACCTGAGACGCGCCCTACGGATCCTGGGAGGGATGGAGATCGCCGGAAGGTGTTGCTGAAGGGCCGGTCTGGCCCTTCAGCTCCTAGGGGTTAACTAACTGGTCCCACTATTTTCCGGCAGCCGGCGGTCCGGCTTCCCCCGGCCCGCCGGGTTCCATGCCGTGGCCCATGCCGCAACCCCCACCCATTCCCATGCCCCAAAAGCCATGGGGGACGATCTTGCGAATTTGCAGGTGAAGGTCCACCTTCTTCTCCATCAACTGTTCTCTTAGGTCACTGAGTTCTTTAACCTTGGCCAAGATGGCCTTCTCATCAGGGGTCTCAGCCTTCCACAAGGCCCCCATTTCCGCCTTCCCCACAAATAACTGCTTGCGCAGCGCCGCGGTGTCGTTGCGGAATTTTTCTTTGGCGTCGAAGAGTTGACCTGCCTGCTCCGGGGTCAGATTCATGGCGCCATGCCGCATCATCCCCTTGTGACCTCCCTTGGGAGCCCCCTTGGGAGCCTCGGCCCAGACGACTGCCACCAGGCCTACAGCCAACACCAGGGTTAAAACCAGCAGTAACGATCTCTTGCCCAACGGTTTCATACATCCATCTCCTCTGTCGTTTTTTGGAATTTCAAGTCACCTGCCGGGGACTTCATAGAATAAAACCCGATTAACTTTGGATTCCGGCGCGGGATTATTTTATCCGCAAAAAAGGCGGGTAAAAATATTAATGGGAGCATAACTAGGCGCTCTTAGCGGTTACTCCGTAGGGGCGGGGTTACCCTGCCCTGGGCGGCGAGACGCCGCCCCTACAAGGGTTAACCGCCAAGACGCAAAGACCTGCTCACATTAATAATCAAGGCAACACCAGGGCTGATCCTGCCCAAGGGTGGCGGTGCGTGACAGCCGGGGGCGGCGCCATTGGGCGCGCACATAGGTACGCGCCCACAACCAGGAACTTTTCAGGATATTGGCTCGTGAGCCTTTCTCACCCGTAAATCATGAAAATATAGCGCCGCCGCCCCCGGCGGCGTGGGAACCTCAGGAACTTTTAAGAACAGCCGTTCATGGGCCTTGGCCCACCATAAATATGAGAAGACCGCTAGGGCGGAGTCTCGCCCGCCACTAAGTCCGCACCGGCGAGACGACTGTGCCACCAATTCTTTAAAACTTTTCGAAGCAGAGGTCCTAGAAATCCTGAGGATTCTGGCGCTAAACGCGGCGGTAATCGTCGTTCAGGCGCTGGATATCGTCCTCGCCGAGATAGGAGCCGGTCTGCACTTCGATGAGGCGCAAGGGCTGGCTCTCCTGGTTTTCCAGGCGGTGTGCGGTTTTTGCGGGGATGTAAACACTCTGGTTGCTGGCCACCGACGTGGTGTCCGCGGCGATGGTCACCGTGGCGGTGCCCTGCACCACCACCCAATGTTCCGCCCGGTGCTGGTGGCTTTGCAGGCTGAGGCGGCCGCCCGGCGCCACCTCGATCTGCTTAACTTTATACCCCGGGCCTTCGTCCATCACGGTGTATTGTCCCCAGGGACGCTGCACCGTGGGGTGCTGCACCGACTCCGCCATCTGCCGGCGGTGCAACTCCGCCACCAGGTCCTTCACTTCCTGGACCCGTTCCCTATGGCATACCAGGGTGGCGTCTTGGGTATCCACCACGATGATGTTCTCCAGGCCGATGGTGGCCACCAGACGACCCTGGGCGAAAAAGGTGCAGCCCTTGCTGCCGCGGTCCAGGGTCCGGCCCAGGAGGACGTTCCCCTGGGCGTCCCGGGGAAAGATCTCTTGTAAGGCCCCCCAGGTGCCCACGTCGTTCCAGCCCATTTCCACCGGCACCACGGCCACCCGGGCGGCATGCTCCATAATACCGCGATCCAGGGAGATGTTGGGAAAATCCCGGTAAACCTCCGCCAGGAAATCAGGGCCCGCCTTTCCCTGCTGGATACAGGCCAACCCCTGGTAAACTTCCGGCAAGTAGCGCTTGAATGCCTCCAGCAAAAAATCCCGGCGAAACAGGAAGATGCCGCTGTTCCAGTAATAGCCGCCTTCGTCCAGAAAGGCCCGGGCCCGGGCTGCATCCGGTTTTTCAATGAAGCGGGCGGCCTGAAACCCGGTTTTGGGGGCGTCCAGGGGTGGCCCTTGCTTTATATAGCCATAACCGGTTTCCGGATGGCTGGGGGGGATGCCGAAGGTCACCAGATAGCCGGCGGCGGCCCATACTGCGCCCCGGTCCAAAGCCGCCAACAGGCTCGCCTGATCGCCGATAAAGTGGTCCGCCGGAAAGACCGCCAGCAGGCCGGTGGGTTCTGCGGCCCCCAGCAAGACCGCGGCCAGGCCCACCGCGGGCGCAGTGTTTTTCCCTTCCGGCTCCAGGATGATCCTGATGTCTTGCCAACCTTTGCGGCGCAGTTCCAGTTTGATGACCTCCGTCTGGGCGGTATTGGTCACCACCGCCAGGCGCTCCGCGGGAATGCGAGGCAGCAAGCGCTCGATGGTCGCCTGAATCATGGACTCCGAACCCAGCAGGCGCAGCACCTGTTTGGGATATTGGGAGCGGCTCAGGGGCCAGAAACGCGTGCCCAGGCCGCCCGCCAGGATTATGCCGGTTATCGGAACGGGGTTTTCAGCAATCATCTTCTTACCAACTCAAGTTTCGCACCCCTGAATTCAGTACACCGGCGGGACGCCTAGGGTACCCGGACTTGGTAGCCTGGGCCTCTGGCCTGTGTACCCAGTTGTTAACGGAAGCAGGAAAGGGGTTCTATCTTTATCCCGTCGGGAGAGGGCAAGGGTGAGGGGGAATTCCATCTCTTTTCCGCTCCCATCAATAGGGTGCGAAACTTGAGTTACCCATATTAAATCGCCTGGTCCAACACCCTCAATAAGTACTGGCCATAGCCGTTCTTCCGCAACGGCTGGGCCAGGGCCCGCAGTTGCCTTTCGTCTATATATCTCATCCGGTAGGCGATCTCTTCGATGCAGGAAATCTTTAGGCCCTGCCGCTTCTCGATGGTTTCGATGAAGGTGGACGCCTCCAGGAGCGAATCGTGAGTGCCGGTATCCAACCAGGCGAATCCTCTTCCCAGGATCTCCACCCGCAGGGACCCTCTTCTCAGGTATTCTCTATTGACATCGGTGATCTCCAGTTCCCCCCGGGGTGAGGGTTTGAGGCCGGCAGCGATCTCCAACACGCCATTATCGTAAAAATAGAGACCCGGAACCGCAAAGTTCGACCTGGGTTTGGCGGGCTTCTCCACCAACTCGATGACGCGGTGGCAATCATCAAACTCCACGACCCCGTATCTTTCCGGATCCTTCACCCAGTAACCGAAGATGACCCCGCCGGACACCAGACTCACGGCCCTGCCGATAATCTCCTGAAAACCGTGCCCATAAAAAATATTATCCCCCAAGACCAGGCAGACCCGGTCCTGGCCGATAAAGTCCCGGCCGATGATGAAGGCCTGGGCCAGGCCTTCGGGCCGGGGCTGTTCGGCATAGGCGAATTGCAAGCCCAGTTGGGAGCCGTCTCCCAAAAGGTTCCGGAACCTGGGAAGATCCTCCGGGGTGGAGATGACCAGAATCCGGCGGATACCTGCCAGCATCAAGACAGACAGCGGATAATAGATCATGGGCTTGTCATAGACCGGCAGGAGCTGTTTACTTACCACCTTGGTGATGGGGTAGAGCCGCGTTCCGGCCCCGCCGGCCAGAATTATGCCCTTCCAGCCTTGGGCCCTGGCGGCCATCCGGGCCGCGGCCCCCTTGCCTGCTGAATCTTGCATCTTAAGGTCTCATCTGCTCCGGAGATGATGACTGCCCGAAAGATCTGAATATGCCGTAAGGATTATTTTACCTCACTCGCCTGAGTTGTTCCAAGAGTTATTGGTAACAGTCGCCTGCGATGAAGGTGAAGGGAGCGGTAAAGAAGACATTCTCCCGGCCCAACCTGAAAGCGCCATCAGCGACAGCAACCGCGTCCCGCCGCCCCAGGAGGCCAAACCCCCGCTCGGCCTTGCGAGCATCGGTGGGGCGGGCCTCCGTGCCCGCCGCCTTTCAGGCCCGGCCGCCCCGGGCCAGGAGCTTCCGGGCCAGGTGAAAACCGCTGAACCCGGCGCTGCCGGTTACCAGGAAGGAACCTTCCTTATATAAAATATAAAAAATCTGAAAAGTCCATGGCCGTAAGAATAATGAGAGAAGGGTTTATCAGATGCACCCCTGAACCACATCCTTGAACCCTGGCCGGATCAGGGGAATTTTTCGCAAATTCGCCTTTTAATAAAAACTTGCTCCCCAGTATTTATCCCGATATTTTCGGTAATATTCCACGGTCCGGGAGATCCCTTCCTTGAGGGAGGCTCGGGGCCGCCAGCCGACGGCGGCGCTGATCTTGCCAATGTCGCTGACATAGTCCCCGGTTTCCACGAAGTAGCGGTCCGCCGGCCACTCCACCTGGCGCACCTGAGTACCGGGCACGGCTTCGGCCACCAGGCGCGCCATTTCGATAAACGCCGTGGACGTGGCGGAGCCCAGGTTATAAACCTGGCCTGCGGTTCCGGGAGACAGGGCCAATGCCAGCATGGCCTCCGCCAGGTCCTCCACAAAGATATAATCCCGTGTCTGCCGCCCCTCGCCGTAAATCGTCAGGGGCCGCCCCTCCAGGGCCAGGCGGATGAACCAGTTGACGATCCCGTATTTGCTGTGCTTCATCTGCTGCCTGGGACC
>JBEKDQ010000069.1:0-10953 GCA_050014275.1 Desulfobaccales bacterium
AGGCGGTAATAGAAGTCCTCCCGGAAGGCGCCCGTGGCCACCGCTTGTTCCAGATCCCGGTGGGTGGCGGCCAGCAACCTGATGTCAGCCTTCAGGGTGGAGGTGCCCCCCAGGCGGGTGAACTCCCGCTCCTGAATAACCCGCAGCAGTTTGAGCTGGACGTTGGGGCTCAGGTCGCCGATTTCGTCCAGGAAGATGGTGCCGCCCTGGGCCAGTTCGAAGCGACCCTGCTTGCGCACCAAGGCCCCGGTGAAGGCGCCCCGTTCATGGCCGAAGAGTTCGCTCTCCACCAGGGTTTCCGGGAGGGCGGCCAGGTTCACCTTGACAAAGGGCTTGTCGGCCCGCTGGCTGTTATAATGGATGGCCGAAGCCACCAGCTCCTTGCCGGTCCCGGACTCGCCCCGGATGAGGATAGTGGCGCTGCTCTTGGCTACCCGGTCGATCATCTCGAAGACCTGGCGCATGCGTCCCGAGGTGCCAATGATATTGCCCATCTGGTAGCGTTCCTGGAGCTGGCCCTTCAGCTTCAGGTTTTCATTCTGGAGGCGCTCCTTTTCCCGGTCGATGAGCAGCAGGTTGTTCACCGTCTGGGCGATGATGGAGGCGATTATGGTGAGCAACCGCAGGTCGTGGTTCAGGTCCAGTTCCCGGTGCAGGCGGTCCACCGACAGAGCCCCGATGGTCTGATGGTTGATTTTCACCGGCACGCACAGAAAGGAGATCTCATCCTTCTCACGGGCGCCCCGGGAGCGGGTCCGGTTCAGGAAGAGGGGCTCCTGGCTAACCACCGGAACCACCGCGGGTTCCCCGGTCTCCACCACCCGGCCGGTGATGCCTTCCCCCAGCTTGTAGCGGCCGCGCTTGCGGGCCTCGGCGGTGAGGCCGTGGGCCACCTCGATCTGCAACTGCAAGGTTTCGGGGTTGAGGATGGAGATGGTGCCGCGGCGCATGCCCATGCGTTGGGCCAGAATCTGCAAAATCCGCTGCAGGCTCCGGGGCAGGGGCCCCGGCGTGCTCAGGGTATCGGTAATTTCGTAAAGCAGGGTTACTTCGTCCATAGCGCTTGCCTGAAGAATGAGATTTAAAGAATAATTATCGCTTCATTTTCGTGGATTTTAAGTGAAAAGGCAAGCAAAATTATTACGAAATTGTTATCATAATTTAATTATCCCCTGGGAGTATTTATAAAGGATGACCATGGGCGAGAGGCCCTCCAGGCTAAAGCCGCAATCCCTGCCGGGCGCCCTCCCCCGGTGCGTGGCGCCGGCCGCGGGGCGGAAGGCCTGGCCTTCCTTCTTGACACTACCCGGATATATATATAATTTAATATCTTAATTAACTTCGGGTGAACGGGCCTCCCATGCGCTACCGGTTTCTTTACCAGACCGGCCATAAGGTTATGGAGTTCGTAGATTACCTCGGGGATCTGACCCTGTTTTTCCTGGAGGCCTGTCGCACCCTGCCTACCTCCCCCTGGTTCTTCCGGGAGATCATCGTCCAGATGTACCAACTGGGAGTAAAGTCCATCTCCCTAATAGCGGTGGCTTCCTTCGCGGTGGGGCTGGTGCTGGCCATGCAAGGGATCGTCGTCCTCAGCTTATTCGGGGCGGCCAACTACATCGCCACCACGGTGGCCTACACTTTTTTTCGTGGCATGGGCCCCGTGCTGGCCGGAGTGATGCTGGCCTCCAGGGGGGGCGCCGGCATCGGCGCCGAGATCGGCTCCATGCGGGTCACCAGCCAGATCGACGCCCTCACCGTCTCGGCAATCAACCCCATGAAGTACCTGGTGGTCACCCGCATCATCGCCTGCATGCTGGTGATGCCGCTGTTGACCACTATTGCCGATCTCATCGGCATCCTGGGAGGCATGTGCATCGGCGTCTTCCAGGTGGGCATGAGCCCCACCTTCTACTACACTCTGACCATCAAGTACTTGACGTTGCGGGACGTGCTGCCGGGAGTCTTCATGACCTCCATCTTCGGCATGATCATCGGCACGGTGGCCTGTTTCCAGGGCTATACCACCATACAAGGCACCTTTGGGGTTGGCCAGTCCACCAAGACCTCGGTGGTGGCGGCCATCATCCTGATCCTGATTTCCGATGTCTTCCTCACCAAACTCACCATCATCCTCTTCCCCTCCTAATGGCGTGGAGGCACCCGGTCTGACGGCGACGCCCGGCGCCCCGTTGATCTCCTATGGCGGCGTCCATAAGGCCTATGGGGATAACCAGGTGCTCCGGGGGGTGGACCTGCAGATTTTCCCCGGGGAGAGCATGGGCATCCTGGGCCGCAGCGGCTCCGGCAAGACCGTGCTGACCAGCATGCTGGTGGGCCTCACCACTCCCGATCAGGGTTCCATCGAGGTGGCCGGGGTGAAACTCAGCAGTTTCAAATCCGAAGCCGACTGGCGAGAACTGCGCCTCAGGACCGGCTATCTCTTCCAGGGCTCGGCCCTGTACGATTCCATGACCGTGGGGGAGAACGTGGCCTTCCCCATGGTGCAGCACACCCATTGGAGCGAGGCCGAGATTGCCCGGCGGGTGGCGGAAAAGCTGACGCGGGTGGGTCTGGCCGGCACTGAGGCCATGGACCCCGGCGAACTTTCCGGAGGCATGCAGCGCCGGGCCGCCCTGGCCCGCAGCCTGGCCCTGGACCCGGAGATTATCATCTACGATGAACCCTCCTCGGGCCTGGATCCCATCACCGGGGACGAAATCAGCCAATTGATGCGGGACCTGCAGCAGGTTCTCAAGGTCACCTCTGTGGTGGTCACCCACGACTTGCGCCTGCTGGAGCGGGTGGCCGACCGCCTGGTTCTGTTGTTTGAGGGGGAATGGGCCTTTCAGGGCAACTTTGAGGAATTTCTCCGGTCCTCCCATCCGGAGGTCCGGCGGTTTCTCCATAAGCAGGCGCCCCAGGAGGATACGGCAAGATGATCTCCCGAAAATATAGATATGAAACCATCGTGGGTCTCTTTGTGGTGATTTCCCTGGCGGCCCTGTTCATCATGGTGATGATCATCGCCCGCCAGGAAGGACTCTTTCAGAGTTATGTGGAGTATCGGGCGAACTTCAAAAACGTCTCCGGGCTCAAACCCGGCTCCGAGGTCCACCTGGCCGGGGTGACCGTGGGCTCCGTCAAAGAAATTACCATCGAGCCCACCGGCAATACCAAGGTAACCTTCAATGTCATAAGGAGATACAGCGACCAAATCCGGGAGGATTCCCGAGCCTCCGTCGGCTTTATGGGCATGCTCGGGGATAAGAGCCTTGACCTTTCGGCGGGCTCCCCCGGTGTTCCTGCCATTCCCCCGGATGGACCGGTGGCCTCCATTGAACCCCTGGACTTGACCCAATTATTAGCCAAGATGGGCCCCAGCCTGGAGAGCCTGCAAACAATCCTGGACAACCTGGCCAAGATTTCCGGCACGCTGGTGGGCAAAGAGGGCGATTTCACAAAATCCTTCGACCAACTCAAGGAAATCTTCAGCAAGGTCAACCAGGGCCAGGGTTCTCTGGGGCTAATCGTCAATGACCCGCAGCTCTACCATGAGACCACCGCAACCCTATCCTCCGTCCGGAAGGTGTTCGCCGGGGTGGGGCAGGGCAAAGGGGCCCTGGGCGCCCTGATTAATGATCCGAAATTCAAGGCCCAGATGGAGCAGGCCATGGAGAACTTTGAGAAGACCACGGCCCGGCTGCCGGAAATTTCCAAAAAATTAGATGAGCTCTTGAGCAAGCTGAACCAGGCCGGGAAGGGCCTGCCGGAGATGGTGACCTCCGGCGACACCATGGCAAACGACGTGGACCGGGCCGCCAAGGCGGCCCAGAAATCCTGGCTGCTCCGGGGAAACATGCCGCAGCCCCAAGAACATACCATCCGCCTGGACGCCCAGGCGGGGAAGGACTAGGCATGGCTGGATGCGGCCGTTGGCTGTTGCTTCTCTGTCTGCTGGGGTTGGGCTGCGCCGGACCCGCTAAAACCGGGGAGGACCTGAAGAGCCGGGCGATGTCCTTGAATGACGAAGGCTACCAGTATTATCGCCAGGGCCATTTTAATGCGGCCGAAGGCAAGTTCTCCCAGGCCCTGAAACTCAACCGCCTCATTGACCGCCGCAAGGGCATCGCCGCCAACCTCAATAACCTGGGGGTCATCGCCCAGGAGCAAGGCGAGCCGGAGCAGGCCATGGCTTACTTTCGGGAGGCCCTGGACCTCAACCGGGACCAGGGGGACCCGGCGAGCCTCTCCGAAACCCTGAACAACCTGGGGTCGGCTTATCTCTCCCAGGGGAAAGTGGAGGAGGCCCGCAAATCCTATCAGGAAGCCCTGGAATACGCCCAAACACTACCCCCAGGGTCCCTGCTGGCTCTATCCCTGACTCACTTGGGGGATGCGGCCCAGGCCAGGCGGGATTATGACCAGGCCCTGGACTACTACCGGCAGGCCCTGGCGGGGGATGAAGCCCGGAAGGATATGCTGGGCCGGGCGGTTTGCTGGCAGCGCCTGGGGGGCACCTTCGTGGACCTTAAGGACTATCCCCAGGCCGGAATCTACTTGCACGACGCCCTGCGGGAATTCCGCCGCCTGGAGAACACCGATGCCATCGCCGATACCCTCAAGGATCTGACCCGGCTGGCCCTGGCCCAGGGTGACCGGGAGGAGGCGGCCCTCCAGGGAAAGCTCCTTCTAGAGATCTACCGGGCCCGGGGCCAGGAGCAGGAGGCCCGGAAACTGGAAGCGCTCTTGCAAAACAATAAAGGGCATTAAACGCTGGACTTCGAAAAATTCCCGGGGCCACAGTGGCCGGCACGGTGGTGAGCGGGATTAAGGAACCCGTCCGTTTATGGTTGGGCCTGCGGCGCTACCGAGAGTAATTGGAGCATGGATCATCTCATCCACTTAATCAAAAGCTACGGCTACCTGGGGGTGTTCGCCTCCCTGATGCTGGGCATGTTCGGATTGCCGATGCCCGATGAATCCCTGCTCACCGCCACCGGCTATCTCATCTCCAAGAATTACCTGCAGCTACCGCCCGCATTGCTGGCCGCCTATCTGGGCAGCATCTGCGGCATTACCTTGAACTATCTGGCGGGGCGCTTCATCGGCTTTCCATTGCTGCATCGATACGGCCATTTCCTGGGTATTGGTGACGAAAAGATCGCCTGGACCCATCACTGGTTTGAGAATTACGGCAGAATTGCCCTGTTTATGGGTTATTTCATTCCCGGGGTCCGCCATCTGACGGCCTTTACCGCCGGCGCCTCCCGCCTCAACTATTGGGGCTTTGCCCCCTTTGCTTACAGCGGCGGCCTGTGCTGGGTGGCCTCTTTCATCGCCGTGGGTTACTTCCTGGGGAGGAAGCACTTCTGGCTGGTCCCCCAACTCCGCACTTATCTCTTGCTGACCCTGGGGATAGTGATCTTTCTACTCTGGGTGCGTTACCTGCTGTGGACCAAGGGCCCGGAGGATTAGCGTGCGCGGGTTTACCTGCGCCGGCTGGCCTGACCCAAGGGCCATCAATTCCGCCCATAAAGACTCTGGTGGCGCCGGCGCCGACCCCTGGGCGGCTGATTCAACTTAGGAGGTGAGAAATGTTTGGGCGAAAGATCAAGCTGTTCAAACTCCTGGGGTTCGAGGTGAGCCTCGACTTGAGCTGGATCGTTATCGCCGTGCTGGTGACCTGGTCCCTGGCCAGGTGGCTCTTTCCCCAAAACTACCCCCAACTGCAGCCGAAAGTCTATTGGGAGATGGGGGTGGCTGGAGCCCTGGGGCTCTTCGCCTCCATCATCTTCCATGAGTTCTGCCATTCCCTGGTGGCTCGCAGGTTCGGCATGCATATGAAAGGTATCACCCTGTTCATCTTCGGCGGCGTGGCGGAGATGGGAGACGAGCCCCCCACCGCCCGGGCGGAATTCTTCATGGCGGCTGCCGGACCGGTATCCAGCATCCTTATCGGCGTGGTCTGCTACTGGCTTTATCTGACCGGCTCCCACAGCGGCTGGCCGCTGGCCCTCAACGGGGTGCTGTGGTACCTGGCCTGGATCAACGGCCTGCTGGCCCTGTTTAATCTCCTGCCGGCCTTCCCCCTGGACGGCGGCCGCATCCTGCGCTCGATTTTGTGGGGCGCCAGGCAGAATCTGCAATGGGCCACCCGCGTCTCCGCCGGGATCGGGTCCGGTTTCGGGGTTATCTTGATTTGTTGGGGCATCCTCCAGGTGGTTTGGCAGGACAACCTCATCGGCGGTCTGTGGATCTTTCTCATCGGCCTGTTTTTGCGGAACGCGGCCCGGGGGTCCTACCAGCAACTTCTGGTGCGCCGGGCCCTGGAAGGGGAGCGCATCAGCCGCTTCATGACCCGCGATCCCATTACCGTGCCCCCCGACATCACCGTGGCCAAACTGGTGGAAGATTACGTCCTCAAGTACCATTTCAAGATGTTTCCGGTGCTGGATGACGGACGGCTGGTGGGCTGCGTCACCTCCAGGGACATCAAGGGGATACCCAAAGAGGAGTGGGGCCGGGAGAGCGTGGGCCAAATAGCCGTCCGCTGTCCCCCGGAGGCCATCATCGAGCCGCAGACCGACGCGGTCAAGGCCCTGGCCATCATGAACCAGACGGGCCAGAGCCGCCTGCTGGTAGCGGAAAACAACCGATTGGTGGGCATCCTGACTTTAAAAGACTTGCTGGCCTTCCTCTCCCTCAAAGTGGAGATGGAGAAGGCTTAGGGGCGTCAGTGGCACAGGCTTCCAGCCTGGGTCGCCCGTGTAGGATAGGCACTGTCCACCAAATCATCGGCCCGCGGCCCGCGGTTTTCCGTTTTCCGTTTTCCGTGAAAGGCCAAGGCCCCTTAGAAGATATGAAAATGGAAAACGGAAACCAACAGGGCGACCTGATGGCCACCATTATTCCCCGCTCCCCCGCTTGGGGAGATTAATCTCTTTTCCGTTCCCATTGATAAGATGACCGCCAAGACCGGCCTGGCCCTGGCCTTAGCCCTGTTAACCTCCGCCATCCGCCTTGGCCCGGCCGCGGCGGCGGGCGCCGCGGTCAGCGCCAAGCAATTCCCCAATGGCTATTTTTACCGCTTCCAGCAGGTTCCCCTGGCCGAAAAAGAAAAGGTCCTGGCCCACCTTTCCGCCACCCTGCAAAGGCTCAACCGGGAAGGCCTGGGCCTCATCGCCAAGGGCGCCCTCCTCGATCAGGTGGACACCCGCCGGCCCACTTACGAGCGCCTCCCCATCCTGGATGGAAGCGGCCTCATCATCATCGCCCGCCGGGTGCCCAATCTCTATTACGGCTACTGCGGCCCGGGGCCTCTCAACCCCAATACCTACCTGGTCATTCGCCATGCCCGGGTGAATCTGGCGGAGAGCTACATCCGCTATGGTTATGTGGTGGAAGGGGATTTTGTGGCCTACGCCGACAAGTTTGTCACTGCAATTATGGAGAACCTGGAGGGGGAGGCGGCCGGAAAGGAAGAGCTGATCAAGAAATGAGTGATCAGTAATCAGTTATCAGTAACCAGTTGGCCAAGGCGCGCTGATCACTGATTACTGATCACTATCATTAACGGAGGCAACAGGCCTGGGCAAAGGCCGGCCGATAAAAAGCGACATCGCCATCCCGCCAGCTCAAGGTGTAGAAGCTTCCCTGAAAGCAGATGGTGTTGTTGATCATCAAGATGACTTTCTCCACCAGGCGGCCGTGGCTGGGGTGGGGCAGCACCGCGGTGACCAGCTTCCGAGGCTCGGGGGTCCAGTTAAAATCAGTGCCGTATTCGTCCATGGGATAACCCTCTATTAGAGTTAATATTACCTCTGGAGACGCCGCTCTCGAATTCCCGCCGCCTCCCAAGGGCTCCGGGCCAAAAAATTTCAGCGCTCCGGAAGCCTTTATAAATTATATCTTTTATAAGAAGCCATATCCATAATTATTTGGGCAACCCCTTGCCAGCCTTGCCGGACCCCGGTGGTAACTAGATCGAATTTTGCGGAGTCACCTCCGGTTTATCGATCCTGCCAGTAGACGGCTGTTCTTAGAACCTGTAAAATAACCAATTGATTAGATAATCTCTGGAAGGGAGCAGGGAATCAGCATCAGAGGCAATACCATCCTATTGGAGATGGATTATGAATAAACTCGAGGCCTTTGTGGGCCACAGCTTTGTGGAATTTGATAAAGTCGTAGTAGATAAATTTTTGACATTTTTTAATACCATAAAGGACATGGATATAGGCTTTAATTGGGATCATGCGGAAAAAGCAGAACCAAAACATCTTTCAAAGAAAGTACAAGAAAAACTGAAAAATAATAACTGTTTTATTGGTATTTGTACTGCAAAAGAAAATATAATTGACCCAAATAAATGTAAACAAGATAGCGACAATAATAACCTTATTAAAATTAATAAGGATGACATTGACCACAAAACTTCTGATTGGATTATCCAAGAAATTGCCTTTGCATTAGCCAGAGATATGGTATTGATTATTTTATTAGAAGAAGGGGTTCGTCGGCCTGGGGAATTGCAAGGCGATATACAACATATTAATTTCAATCGAGAACTGCCTGAAAAAGCTTTCACTGAAATTCTACAAATGATTTCCTCATTAATACCAAAGATGGCTCCGGCGCAGAGTCCTGGAGTAGATAAACCAATTGAACAAGAAACAATAAAGGAAGAAGGTATAACGAAAAAAATGGAAGAATTAGAACCGTCAGATGATTGGGGATATGATGATTATAATTGGGCATTATTTAATTATATTCTTGCAGATAACAAAGAAAAACAGAATGAAATATTTGATAAATATTTGGAAACCGATGCGGGAAAAAATGAATATAATAAGATCCAATGGGAAGCGGATAGATTATATTTGTTACAATCTCTTAAAAAACAAGATAATATGGAAGAAATTACTAGAATTTATAAGGAACATCCTACACATAGTTATGTTAATTCGAGATTGGCTATATTATATGAGAATTATAAAGAATTTGGGAAAGCCGCAACATTATATAATAACGCTGCCATAAATTCTAAAAGTGATCTGGAAAAATTCCATAATTTATGTAATGCGGCAAAATCTTGGGCAAAAAATGGAAATATAGGAAAAATGATTTCGTCATTAAATGAAGCAAAAAGTTTAAAAAATACGATAGATGATGGGGAATCATTTATCTTAAAAATAATGGGTGATATTTATTATATATTAAATGACAATCAAAATTGCCTAGCCTTTATGGAAGGCTTTATCGACGAAAAACCTTATGACCACTATACAAGATTTTCTCTGGCATATAAATATTCTCAAGTTGATGAACATGACATATCATTATATCATTATAAAATATTGATAGAGCAGCGGCAAGATAAATCAGATTGGAATAATATTGGATGGTCAAGAGAGAATTTAAAGCTTCCGGGTAAAGCTATTACTTCCTATCGCGAATCTGAAAAATTAGGCGAAACATTAGCGATAAGTAACCTTGCATATAATTTAATTAATTCAGGCTTCTTTGACGAAGCAACACAACTATGCACAAAGGCTAAAGAGCGTACTGACTACAATGAAAGAATAGATTTTGCATTGGCTAAAATTGCGGAACTAAAGATTAAAGAAGATAAAGAAGAAAAGAATCTTATAAATAATACGAAGAGGATTCGCTCATTTTACATCGAATATGCGCATGCATGTTCCAAAAAATCACTTGATGAATTTTCAGGCAAATTTAAAGGACCGTATTGCGAACTTGATATTATTATTAGAAATAATATTTTTGAGGCTAGGGGCAGTTTTGAAAAAACCTCTTTTGCTGGTGGGATAGCTTCAATGTTGGGTTATAGGCCTGCTCCGGGCTTAGCAATGGTGACCCAGGCACCGATTGAGAAAATAATGATAATGATAGTTGAATACAATGGTGAATTAATAGGGCAAGGGGTTAAATATCGATTACGAGTTAATGAAAAAGGGTCTATTCCAACTTTATTGGGGGAAAATACCGAAAGTGGTTTGATGGTAATTACAGATGATTTATCTGAAATTAAAGTGTATCAAAAGGGGACAAGAGCGAACGAAAAATTTTATTCACTTTTAAAGATAGGATAATTATAAAAACGTTCCTAGTTAAAATAACATGTCAAACCTTCGCAACTTCAGCATCATCGCCCATATCGACCACGGCAAGTCCACCCTGGCGGACCGTCTTATCCAGTGGACCGGCATGGTTGAGGAGCGCCAGTTTCGCGACCAGATCCTGGACACCATGGACCTGGAACGGGAGCGGGGCATCACCATCAAGAGCAACACCATAAGCCTGCCCTACACCGCCCGGGACGGCCGGGAATATGAACTCAACCTCATCGACACCCCGGGCCACGTGGATTTCTCTTACGAGGTCTCCCGGGCCCTGGCCTCCTGCGAGGGGGTGCTGCTCCTGGTGGACGCCTCCCAGGGGGTGGAGGCCCAGACCGTGGCCAATCTCTATCTGGCCATGGAGCACGACCTCACCATCATCCCGGTGATCAACAAAATCGATCTGCCCGCCGCCGACATCGAAGGGGTCAAGGAGCAGATGGACCGGGAATTGGGCCTGGACCCGGAGCTGGCCATCCTCTGCTCCGCCAAGGAGGGAATCGGCATCGAGGAGGTCCTGGAGGCCATCGTGGCCCAAATTCCGCCCCCCCGGGGTAGCCAGTCAGATCCACTGTCGGCCCTGATCTTCGACGCCAACTACGACTCCTACCGGGGCACCATCGTCTCCTGCCGCGTCTTCGGCGGCCGGGTCCAGCCCGGCGACTTGATCCGCCTCATGTCCAACCAGGCGGTCCACAAGGTGGAGGAGGTGGGCATCTTCCGGCTGCAACGGGAGCCGCGCAAAGAATTGACCGCCGGCATGGTGGGCTATCTGATCGCCGCCATCAAAACGGTGAGCGACACCAGGATC
>JBEKDQ010000070.1:0-10497 GCA_050014275.1 Desulfobaccales bacterium
GTATTGATACAGGAGGCGACCGGTAGTGAGATAGAGCGGGTACTCGGCGTCGGGCATCTCTGCCGGGTCCCGGTGCTCAATGGCGAAGAACATACCCAGACCCCGGGAAAAGCGGTCCTTGTGGAGATAGACCGTGCCGGGGTGCTCCGCATTGGGACAGGGCCACTGCAGGCCGCCGGCCTCCAGGCGTTGATATGAAATCCCCGCATAGGAAGGGGTCACCCGGCGAATCTCTTCAAAGATTTCTTCGGGTCCGGCATACTTCATGGGGGAGCCCAGGCGCCCGGCGATCTCGCAGATGATCTGCCAATCGGGTTTGGCCTGCCCCACCTGCGGAATGGCCTGGCGCACCCGGGACACCCGGCGCTCGGTGTTGGAGAAGGTGCCGTCTTTTTCGGCAAAGGAGGCGGCGGGCAAGACCACGTCGGCCAGTTTGGCGGTCTCGGTGAGAAAGAGGTCCTGCACCACCAGGAGTTCCAGGGCCTGCATGGCCCTAATCGCATGGTCGGAGTCGGGGTCGGTGAGGGCCGGGTTTTCTCCCATGATGTACAGGGCCTTGATGCCGCCCTGGGCAATGGCCGGGAGCATCTCGGTCATGGTCATCCCCGCCCAATCGGGGAGGTTGGCCACGCCCCAGGCCTCCGCCATCTTCCTGCGGTTGGCGGCGTCGGTGACCGGCTGATACCCGGAGAAGACGTTGGGTAAGGCGCCCATATCGCAGGCCCCTTGCACGTTGTTCTGGCCCCGCAGGGGGTTGACCCCTCCCCCGAGAATGCCGACATTGCCGCAGAGCATGGCCAGGTTGCCCAGGGTCTTGACGTTGTCGGTGCCCACCGTGTGCTGGGTGATCCCCATGCAATAGACGATGGAGCCGGCCCGGGCCCGGGCGTACATGCGGGCCGCGGCTGTCAACTGCGAGGCGGGCACCCCGCAGATCCTCTCCGCGTATTCCGGCGTATATTTGGCCACCGTCTCTTTTAGGGCCTCGAAGTTCTCGGTGCGTTCCGCTACATAGGTTTGGTCATAGAGCTGTTCCTCGATGATGACCTGCATCATTCCGTTGATCAGGGCGATATCGGTGCCAGGAATTTGCCGGAGCCAGAGGCGGGCGTGCCGCACCAGGTCCTGGCGCCGGGGGTCGATGACGATGAGATCCTTATTTTTCAGACGCGCCGCCCGCTTGATGCGGGCCGCAATAACCGGGTGATTTTCATTGGTGTTGGAGCCGATCACCAGGATGCAATCGGCATCCTCCAATTCGGCGATGGAATTGGTCATGGCTCCGGAACCGAAGGACGCGGCCAGCCCGGCCACGGTGGAGCTGTGTCAGAGACGGGCGCAGTGGTCCACGTGATTGGTGCCGATCACGGCGCGCAGCAGTTTTTGCATCAGGTAATTTTCTTCATTGGTGGTCCGGGCCGAACACCAGCCGCCAATCTTTTCGGGGCCGTGTTTTTCCTTCACCTCCCGGAGGCGGCGGGCCACGAAATCCAGGGCCTCATCCCAGGTGGCCTCTTGAAGCTCGCCGTTCTTCTCCTGGCGGAGGAGCGGGGTCTTGAGGCGATCGGTATGCTGGACGAACCCCATGCCGAATCGCCCTTTGACGCACAGCCGGCCGTCGTTGGGCTGGGCCTGGGCCCCAGTCACCTTGACGATGTGGCCGCCCTTGACGTGGAGATCCATCTGGCAGCCCACCCCGCAGTAAGGGCAGGTGGTGCGGACGCGGCGGCGTTCCCAATTTCGGCCCTGATGCATGGCGTTCTTGTCCAGCAGGGCCCCCACCGGACAGGATTGCACGCATTCGCCGCAAAAGACGCAGTCGGAATCGATATAAGGGTAATCGGCCTTGGCCACGATCTTGTTGTGGGAACCGCGGTAGCCGATGCTGATGGCCAGGTTCACCTGCCGTTCATTGCAGCCCCGGACGCAGCGGCCGCACATGATGCACTTGGAAAAATCCCGGACGATCATGCGGTTGTCGTCTTCGTAATAGTATTGAGTGTCCGGGGGATTGGCAAAGCTGGGGGTGGGCACCTGATAACGATAGGCCAGGGCCTGCAATTCGCACTCGCCGTTGGCCTCACAGATCAGGCAGTTATGGTTGCCGGAGCCCAGCAGCAGTTCCAGGACCATTCTGCGGGAGGCGTCGATCCTGGCCGACTCGGTCTTAATCACCATCCCGGGGGTGGCCGCGGTGGCGCAGGCGGGCAACAGGGTGCGGGCCCCTTCCACCTCCACCATGCACATCCGGCATGACCCGGTGGGGGTGGTATCTCTCAGATAGCAGAGGGTGGGGATGGTGTAGATTCCATGCCCCCAGGCCACTTCCAAAATGGTCTGGCCGGGCTGAAACTCCACTGTCATCCCATTAAGGTTGAGGGTTGCCTTGCTCATGCCTCAGGTACCTCCATCTTGAAGTCGGCGAACCATGTTTTTCGAAGGTTTTATTAAGTGCGAGTTTTGCCCCTTTGCCAAGAACCGAAGCGGCCGCGGGGATGGGCGCCGATACTCTGAAACCGGCCTGGGGAGCGTATCCCGCTTCAAATTTTGGTAGCCGCAGGCTTTAGCCTGCGCTTACGCAGGCGAGACGCCTGCGCCACCGGAAACCGAAAACCGAAGTGTTAAGCCCATGTAGATATTAGCACAAAGTAAGGCCAGGCAACAGGAATTTCCAGGTTTACCCAGGGAGCTGGCGCCAGGCCCCCCGGGCGTCCAGGGTGATGCTCCATAATTTCTCTGACATTTCAAACTACGGTTTTTTAATTCCCCTTTGAAAAAGGGGGCAGGGCTTTTTTTAGCAGTGTCCGGCAACAAAATTGCAAGGGGAAGATTACACTATCTCGCAGTTAAAACTCTAGACGATTATAATTTTGGTTTTCACTTGATTTAATGCCATACTATTTATGAAGCATAACACTTTAGGGCGGCCTGTGGCCGCCAATAAAAAATCAGGGCGACCCATCATAGGCTGGAAGCGTGTGCGACATGCAACGCTAATTGGGAAGGAGGGGATGTTTCTGGGAGAAGTCGGGGGATTCCAGGACTATCTGCTTCCCCAGGCGGGGGCCCGGGTTGATGAGGATGGGGCTCACCAGATTGGCGGTGGTTTCGGCAGGCCGTCCCGTCGGGATGGTCAGGGTGGCGAAAATCTGTAGTTCTTCGGGGGCCTGGGCTTCCAGTTCCTTCAGGGCAGAATGGAGGCGGCCTAACTTAAAGGGTGCCCCCAGCCGGGAGTGTTCGGCCACCAGCAGGGCCAGTTCCGGGTGCTCCAGGCATTGCAAGAGGAAGAAAGGAGCGGTGTCTGGCGGGGCCAACAAGGCGTAGCGGTGAAATTCCGCAAATCCCAAAAGTCCTTGCCGGAAGAAGATTATCCGGTCTTCCGGAATCTGGATAGCCCCTAATCTGCTATGATCGAGTCGCAACTGAGGAACCTGTGGCGGGGAGGGGGGCAGGGGGCCGGCAGCCAGGAGATCTCGCCCCACCAATTGTTGCAAGGCCTGCAGGTCGCTGAAGACGAAGACGGCAGCCTGCCGATTCTCCTGGAGAAGCCGTTGGAAAATCTCATCCCGCAGGACCACCACGCCCACGGGGGCCTCAATCCCCAGACGGACTTGCTTGCCCCGGAGTTCCAGGACCACCACCCGGACCTCATCTCCGATGGTGACCCCTTCGCCAATCTTGCGAGTAAGTATCAGCAAACTTTCCTTCAGATCCCCAGCCAGGAGCGGGGAAAATCACGACCGCGGCCGCCTGAGCCAAATCTCCTGCGCCCGGATTCTGGTAGCGCAGAACTCCGGACCTGGAGGATTATCGTGCCGCAATATACTTGTATGACAATATCTGAATTTATTATCGGCATATTTTGGAAATGTCTGAAATTTCGTTATATCCACGTTAAAATTTACCGGGTCCTCTGCAAAGGCCTCATAATGCTACCAGGTATTTAAAAGCCTCGTTTTCTGGGGCGGCGGCGGTCGCTTCCCTGCCCCAGCCGTTTGACAAAGCCACTATCCAAACCTATTATAAATGCAATTCCTTTGCCAGTTTTCCCTGGCCGCAGTGACGGAAAATAGGGGGCCGGAGGCTTGCCGGGCCCTGAGGCGACAGCGTGGCCGGGTTTTTCTCCATCTTTGGATAAAGGGGGCAACTGGCATTAATATACCTCAGATCTACTGGAAGGCAGGAACCCATGGCAAAATGGCTAATCAACACCTCTCATAGTGCGGCAGTCTTCTCCGTGCGCCACCTGATGGTGACCTGGGTGGTGGGCATGTTTCCCAAAATTAGCGGCAGCCTCGATTTTGATCCGCTGGATGTGGCGGGCTCCTCGGTGGCGGTGGAAATAGAGACGGCGTCCTTATATACCGGGGTGGAGCAACGGGACGAGCATCTGAAGAGTTCCGATTTCTTCGATGCGGCGCAATACCCCACCATCACCTTCAAGAGCACGCGGGTGGAGGTGGCAGGACTGGACCAAGCCTGGGTCCACGGGGACTTGACCCTGTGCGGCGTGACCCGCCAGGTGATGTTGGACGTTCACTGGGCCGGGCCGGCGTTCCTGGAGGATCAGGGCGCCATCTACACCAGCTTCGGCTTTCAGGCCAAGGCCAGGCTCAACCGCGAGGATTTCGGCATGACCTATAACGTCGAGCTGGACCACGGAGGGGTCGGGTCTGGCAGGCAGGTCTACCTCAGTCTGAATTGCGAAGTAGATTTGGCTGAGGTCGGAGGAGTGACCGCTGCCCTGGCAGCCAGGAGGCAACCTGCTCCTGATGCGTAGGTTGGGCCGGCGCCTCCCCGTGATGGATACGTTACTTTGATTATACTCTTGGATTTAATAGGCGAGTCTCCAAGTTAACCTGAAAGTTCCCACTTTCTTATCTTTTCTTCCCAATATTTCTTCTCCTTTGCCTTTAGTTCGTCTTGAGCTTTTATCATAATATTCTGGATCGGTATCTTTAATTCGGCTGTCTCTCTTTCTGCTTTCCCAATAATGTTATCATAAACATTTTTCAGGGCATCAAGTTCTTTTGAAAGCTCAACATAACCATCCTTCAAAGAGATAAGACATAGGTCCGTGTCCTTGCCCACAAAGGGAGCTACTTCAGCACGCCGTTTGGCTACATATGTAAGAAAAAGGGTATCTGGATATGAATTTGATGGACAATGCTTTTCAAACATAAACTGTTCTACATTTTCATATTTCGTTGTGGCCGTCAGGTCATGATGATTCGCTTAGCATGACAAGAAGAAGAGAAAATATGGGCTGGGCACTGCCCACCAATTCCTTAGAAAAGAACCACTTAAGTAAACAGTATTACCCCTAAACTGACACCCTACCGCGGCAAGGGGCAACCTGGAGTCGTCCTGGGAGGCGCAGATTCGGGTGCCAACGCCAACAGCCTCTTATTTCCTGCGGGAGATAGTCCCAGGGAGCTCAATTCCGCCTCCAGCCCTGCACGGGCGCCGTAGCCGGCAACATAGCCATTAAGGCGCGCCGCCGCAGTGGACGCCACGAAATCTTTCGCAGTTGGGTAAATCGCGGTCAATTCATTCAACAATTCCGGCACTCGCCGCAAGTAATACTTTTGATGGTAGTCTTCGGCCGGATAAAACTCGGTGGCGGGAAGTATCTGGGTGAAAACCTCACCCTTGATCCTGGCCGCTACCTGGTCTTGCGTTTCCAGGGCCAGCTTTTTCTGTCCGTCGTTATGAAAGAAAATGGCGGCCAGGTACTGCCGCGACCAGGGCTGGGAGCCGGGGCTATGGCTCTCCCAGAAAATCGTCAGCAGCTCTTTATAAGAGATTTGGGCGGGATCATAATCTAGCTGGATGGTCTCGGTGTGATCCCCAAGATCATGATAAGTGGGACTCCTTTTCGTTCCTCCCGAATATCCCACCCTGGTGCGCACCACGCCTTTGAGGACCCCGAACCGGGCGTCCGGACCCCAGAATCACCCCAAGGCGAAGGTAGCGGTTTCGGTTTTGGCCGGGGCCGCAGCATCAATGGGTGGGATCCCTGTTTTCAGAATCGCTGCATCCCGCATCATGGTTTCTTCCTGCGTTGCCGTCGTTGTCCCCAACCTCCCACCCTCTCCGGCAGCCACCAGGGTTAGGACCAGGACCAGAATTGCTGCAAAAGAAATCCTGGTAGCTAATATCTTTATCACCACTCTAATTCCCTTGGAATCACCGCCGCCAGGCCAGAAACCAGGTAAACATCCGCTTGACCCCCGGAGTCAGTTTGGTCCGGTTGTAGAGGTCGCCGGTCTGGCGGATGGCCTCCGCCTGGGTGGGATAGGGATGAATGACCGCGGCCAGGGTTCCCAGGCCGATGTTGCCCACCATGGCCGCGGTGACCTCGCTGATCATCTCCCCGGCATGCCGGGCCACAATGGTGGCGCCCAGGATCTTGTCGGCGCCTTTTTTGACGTGAATCTTCACAAACCCCTCTTCTTCCCCGTCCACGATGGCCCGGTCCACCTCACGCAAAGGTTTTATGAAGGTCGTGATCGGGATACCCTTCTTTTCCGCCTCTGCTTCATTCAAGCCCACGTGGGCCACTTCCGGGTCGGTGTAGGTGCACCAGGGAATGGTCAGGGCGCTCAGCTTCTTGCGCCCAAAGAACAGGGCGTTCTGGATGACGATACGGGCCGCAAAGTCGGCCATATGGGTGAACTGATAGGGCAGACAGATGTCCCCCGCGGCGAAGATATGGGGATTGGTAGTTTGCAGCTTGTCATTAACGATTACGCCCCTGCCTTTTCCGGCTTCATACCTGACGCCGGCGGCTTCCAGGTTGAGGCCTTCGACGTTGGGGGCCCTGCCGGCGCCGATGAGAATCTCGTCCACCTCGATTTCTCCCTTTTGGCCTTCGTTTTCATACTGGACCAGCTTGCCGTTGTCGGTTTTGGTTACCTGGAGAGGCCTGGCATTGAGGATCAGGCCGATGCCTTCCTTTTGGAAGGTCTTATGGATGAGTTCTGCCGCGTCCGCATCTTCTTTATTCATGATGCGGGGATATTTGTGCAGCAGGATCACCCGGCAGCCCAGGCGTTGGAAGGCCTGGGCAAATTCGCAGCCGAGGGGCCCACCACCCATCACCAGAAGACGCGCCGGGCGCGCAGTCAAAGAGAAGACCGTCTCGTTAGTCAGATAACCGGTTTCCTGCAATCCCGGCACCGACGGGTGCACGGCCCGGCCGCCGGTGGCGATGACCGCCTTTTGAAAGCGCAGGGTCTTGCCTCCTACTTCTACGGTATCCGGGCCGGAAAACCTGGCCTCACCCAGGAAGATGTCCACCCCCAAATCCCGGAAGCGCTGGGCTGAATCGTGGTGGCTAATCTCCGCCCGCAGGCGCCGCATGCGCTCCATGACCGCGGCAAAGTCCACTTCAGCCGGGCTCGTGAGCTTTAAGCCAAACCGGCCGGCATCCCGGATGTCGGCATAAACTTTGGAGGAGCGGATAATGGCCTTGGACGGTACGCAGCCGTAATTGAGACAATCCCCTCCCAAAAGATTGCGCTCCACCAGGGCCACTTTGGCACCCAGCCCCGCGGAGCCGGCGGCGCTTACCAATCCCGCGGTGCCCCCGCCGATGACCACCAGATTGTAACGGGGTTGAGGCTCGGGATTCACCCAGTCCGGCGGCCGCACATTGGCCACCAGGTCTTCATTATAGGCGTCCAGGGGGCTGACCTCGGGCATGGCGACGGTCTCTGCCGCCGCCGAGACGCCAGCCGCGGTCCTCATCTCCTTCATCTGCAGCTTGCGCCGGGCGGAGCGCACCAGGAGGGTCAGAAAGACCAGGGCCACTAGAAAAGCCCCCACCAGAGGCCAGGGAATCCTGCCCTTCATCAGGGCCTTGGAAACTGCATCCGCTCCCACCACATAGAGAATGGTGCCCGGCAGGGTGCACAACCAGGTGTAAAAGACATAAGTCCCAAAGGGCACCTTAGTGAGCCCGAAGCCGTAATTGAGTAAATTGAAAGGGAAAATAGGCGCCAGGCGAGTCAGGGCCACCATGATGCCGCCATGCTCTTCGGTCAGTTGATCCAGCTTTTGAAATTTGGGGCTTTTTGAAAGCCAGTTGGCCACGGCCTCCCGGGCGAAATAACGGCTGATCAGGAAAGCCAGGCTGGCCCCGATGGTGGCGCCGATGTTCACCAGGATGACACCCAGCACCGAGCCAAAAAGAGCCCCGGCGGCGATGGTGATAGCTGAGCCGGGCAGTGCGGCCACCACCGCCACGATATAAATCAGGACAAAGGCCAGGGGACCAAAGGGGCCCAGGGTGACGATCCAGTCCCGCAGGGTTCCCAGCTTTTCGCCCACGTTGAAGACTTTGGCCAGAACTAAGATGGCAAGGAGGACGGCAAGAAGCAAGACCGGCCGCCACCAGCCGCCTTTCTTGCCGCCTCCCGCAATAGCTTCAGTTGGCTTCAATACCTTTTAACCCGTTATAATCGTAATATTTAAGGAGCGTGAGCGGCTCACTTCTTTTGGGAGAACAGGCTGAGATACTGGCCGTAGCCTTCCTTCTCCAAATCCTCCTTGCGAATGAAGCGCAAGGCGGCGGAGTCCATGCAGTAGCGCAAGCCGGTGGGCGGCGGCCCGTCATTGAAGAGGTCCCCCAGATGGGAGTCGCCATGCTTGCTGCGCACCTCGGTGCGTACCGAGAGCCACTCCCGCTTTTTCCGCTCCACTAGATTGCCGGGTTCCAGGGGTTTGGTGAAACTGGGCCAGCCGGTGCCGGAATCGAATTTGTCCGTGGAGCTGAACAGCGGTTCGCCGGAGACGATGTCCACGTAAATGCCTTCCCGATGGTTGTCCCAATATTCATTGTGGAAGGCCGGCTCGGTGCCCCCCTCCTGGGTCACCTGATACTGCAACGGGGTCAACTTCTTCCGGAGGACTTCATCGCTGGGTTTCGCGTATTTGGTAAGATTGTCGTCGGGAGGATCGGGGGCGGCCGCGGGCTCTCCGCCCCAGACCTTTTGCAAAAACTGGTCACGGCCGGCATTCCAGCGGTAATACTTATAACGCAGCGGATTCTTATGGGCATAATCCTGGTGGTAATCCTCCGCCGGGTAGAAATTGGTGAACTCGAGGATCTCGGTGGCGATGGGTTTCTTAATTTTTCGTAAAGGTTCGGAACTGGCCAGCTTTTTTTTGGATTCCTCCGCCAGGCGCTTTTGCTCCTCGTCATGGTAGTAGATGACCGACCGGTACTGGGGCCCCCGATCCACGAATTGGCCGCCGGCGTCGGTGGGATCGATATGCCGCCAGAAGTAGTCCAGCAGTTCCTGATAAGAGACCTTTTGGGGATCGTAGAATACCTGGACCGCCTCCACGTATCCCTTTTCGGCGTAGTTTTCATAGGTGGGATGGTCGCCGCGGCCGCCGGCATAGCCGGAGACCACCTTCACCACCCCCGGGACCTTTCTGAAGTCCGATTCCGTGCACCAGAAACAGCCTCCAGCAAAGGTGGCCAGGCCTAAATTCGGATTTTTTTCCACCTTACTCCCCCCTTCTAAGGGTTTGCCGGTCATTGGAACATTGGGCTGAGCCCCCGCGGCACTTATCCCGGTGGCCAGAAACATAGCTATCAAAAGAATCCTGATCATGTCTTAAGGTCTCCCTGATAACGTTGTATTCTCAGCTTATTTCTCCGGCCCACTCGGGGATTCCCGATGCCCGGGGCTACTCTGAAAAGCTAATTACCCATGGTACTGATATAAGTACCCGCTTTTTTCAAGGCCTTTTCCATTTCGCCAACGGTAATTTTTGCCGGATCATAATAAACAGTGTCTATCTCCGAGGATTTGAAAGAACCAATTTCAACTCTAACAACCCCTGGCAGCCTTTCCAAGGCTGTTTTGCCTATTTCATATCACCCCACTTCAAAAACGATTCTTGCCTCCTTGTCCATAGCAGCAGATTCATGGTTGGCCGGAGCCACAAGGAGCATAAAGAATAGACCCACGAGGAGACAACTGCTAAGTTTCATGCCTTTCATCCTCCTTCGGCGCTTTTTCTTTGAGATATTCCTCTCGTTCCCAAGCTCCAGCTTGGGAACGCACGTTGGCGCCAAGTCCGCTTGGCGCGAGCCAGCTTGCCCTCAGAATGAGCCGGCTTCTGAGCAAAGCAGGAGCTTTGCATTAAAATGGGTTCCCAAGCAGTAATTCATGAGCCCTGGGCTCACCCGAAAAACGATGAAAAGTTTTTGGAGGGCTCCAGGGTGCTGCCTGAACTTTTCGGAACAGTCGCTCATGAGCCTTCAGCCCACCCATAAATCATGAAAATATGGCGCCGCCGCCCTCGGCGGCGCGGGAACCGGCAACCAGAGGGTGGATATTTCAGAAAATTTACAAGGCAGTCATTCATGGGCCTTCGGCCCACCCATAAATTATGAAAAGACCGGTGGGGCGGGCATCTCGCCCGCCGCTCAGTCCGCACAGGTTTGTTTCGAGGGACGCCTGTGCCACCAAATTCTTC
>JBEKDQ010000071.1:0-10456 GCA_050014275.1 Desulfobaccales bacterium
ACCATGTTTATCCTCCTGAGCGAGATTGCCGTGGCCGGCATTCCCAGAGGATAACCGTGGTTCTCTTTTTTGGTAAGCATTTTCATCGCTTTGGTGTGGCCGCCAGGCCATGAACCGTTTCAATGGACAATCAACTGCGGAATAGACTACTATGGTCACGTTTCAGATTTTCCTTTAATAAACCGGTCCATAATCTGCGATTCCCTCACGGAGCCCGGAGGTGTTTGAAAAATGAAGGCCATCTGGAAAGGTTACTTGAAGTGCAGCCTGGTGACCATCCCCATCAAGATGTTCAACGCCATTGCCAAAAGCTCCCTGCAATTCCATCTCTATCACCAGGAATGCGGCAGCCCGATTCGCCAAGAGATGATCTGTCCGGTGCACCAGCGCCGGGTGACGAACGAAGAAGTGGTGCGGGGCTACAGCTACGGCAAGGACCTCCACGTGGTCATCACCGACGAGGACTTGCGCCGGGCCCGGAAGGAGTCCAGCGACACCATCGAAATCTTCAAGTTCGTGGACGCCGGGCAGATCGATCCTCTATACTATGACGAGGCCCATTTTCTGGCCCCGGACGGGCGGGCCGGGGCCGAGGCCTTTGCCCTGTTTCAGCGGGCCATGGAGGAGAGTGGCAAGTCCGCCCTGGCCAGGGCCATCCTGCGAAACCGGGAGCACCTGATCAACCTGCGGCCTTATAACGGCGTCCTGGTCGCCTTCACCCTGCATTACGCCGAAGAGATCAAGGATGTCCGGCAGATCGAAGAAGCGGGCTGGACCGCCGGGATCCAGGTGGACCAGGGCAACCTGCAGATGGCCCGGGCCATTGTGGCGCAGCTTAGCGGCGACTTCGCCCCGGAGCAATACCGGGATGAATATACCCGGACCTTGCTGGAGCTCATCAAGGCCAAGGCCGAAGGCAAAGAACTGAAGGCGGAGCCGCAGGTGGAGCGGGCCAAGGTCGTCGATCTGATGGAGGCCCTGAAGCGCAGCGTGGAGGAGACCGCAGGTACAGGTATGGCGGGGCCATCGAAAAAGGGGATGGCCCGGGCCGGCCGGCGCACCCCGGAGGCGCCGCGGCAGCGGCAAAAGGCCTGAGGAGTCAGCGAGCAGTAGGGCGCCCCCGCCGGGTCGCCCAGCCCGGTGAACGCAAGCCGTAGGGCGACCGTGGCACAGGCTTCCAGCCGGTGATCGGGGTCGCCCAGGCAAGCAGGAAGCAGTGGGCAGAATCCAAAACCAATGATTATCGGCGATCCCGAACTGTTTCCGGCTCCCGGCTCACTACTCACTGCCAGGATCGCCCCGATGCTGGCCTACTCCAGCGAACCCTTCGACTCCGACAGGCACCTGTTCGAGATCAAATGGGACGGCAGCCGCTGCCTGCTGTTTCTTCAGGATGGCCGCTTGCGCCTGCAGAACCGGCGGCTCCAGGAGATCACCTACAGATATCCTGAGCTCAGGGGCCTGGCCCGTCAGTTCCGGGTTAGAAACGTCATCCTGGACGGGGAACTGGTGGTCCTCTCCCAGGGCAAGTCCAATTTTGGCAAATTGCAGGAACGGGAACAGGTGGCCGATCCCTTGCAGATTGAGATCAGGTCCCGGGTACTGCCGGCCACCTATATTCCCTTTGATTTGCTGTATCTCAATGGCCAGGAGTATCTGGAAGTCGCCTTAATTGAACGGAAGCAGGCGATGCGGGCCATCCTGCCGGATTCGGAGCTGTTGCTGGAGTCCCAGTACATCGAGGAGCGGGGCAAGCACTTCTTCCGCGAGGCGATGGCCCAGGGCCTGGAAGGGATCATGGCCAAGGCGCTGGCCAGCCCCTACCTCATCGGCAAGCGCTCCCGGCACTGGCTGAAGATCAAGCCCCGTCATCAGGTCGACTGCTACATCGTCGGCTATTCTCCGGGTAAAGGGGAGCGGCGCGCCACCTTCGGCTCCCTGGCCCTGGCCACCCGGGAGCCCCAGGGCTGGGTATTCCGTGGCATGGTGGGCAGCGGTTTTGGCCAGGCGGAGCTGGAGGCCATCAGCCGCCGGCTGACGGCTCTCAGGGCGGAGGACGGGCCGGCCATCCCCTTGAGCGGCGCTGCCAGGGACCTCATACGGGTGCAGCCCCGGCTGCGCTGCCGGGTGAGCTTTCATGAGATGACCCGCCGGGGCCATTTCCGGGCCCCGGCCTTTGAGAGGCTGTTGCTTGAAGAAGCTCTTTGATCAGCGGGAAATCGCCAGACTCCTGGGTATCTCCGAAAGCCGCGTCCGCCACTGGGAGCGCAAGGGCCTGGTTCCGCGCCTGAAAAAGACCGGGGGCACCTTATGGTTCGATTTTCAGGCCCTGGTGGCCTTCCGCACCGTGCGGCAACTGCGGGGTCAAGGGCTCTCCCTGGGTAAGATCGGTAAATGCGTGGCCAAAATGCGGCGCCTGATGCCTGAACTGAAACAGCCCCTGTCGGAGGTGCGCATCTCCATTCACCGCCATCAGATCGTTCTGGGAAAAGACCGCCTGAAGTTTACCCCCGAGGGGCAACGCCTCATCGATTTCGGCGGCTCGGAGAACCGCACCATTCCCCTGGCGCGGCAGGACTCTGAGGATTTGTTCTCTCTGGCTCTGGAGGATGAAGAGGCGGGCCGGCTGGACGAGGCCCGGGAGAAATATGAGACCATCCTGGCCGCCAGGCCGGATCACGCCGACGCCATGGTGAACCTGGGTAACCTCCTGTACCTGGCGGGCGCCGAAACGGCTGCGGCGGCCCGCTACCTTCAGGCCCTGGGCCTCAATCCCGATCACGTGGAGGGCAACTACAACCTGGCCAACCTCCTGGAGGGCCGGGGGGAACTGGCCAGCGCCGCCATCTTTTACCGGAAGTCCCTGCGCGGCGACCCCGAGTTCGCCGACGGCCATTTCAATCTGGCCATGGTGCTGGAGGGGATCGGCGATCTCTCCGGGGCCAGGAGCCACTGGCAGCGCTTTCTTTCATTGAACCCCACCAGCCAGTGGGCCGGCTACGCCAGAAGTCGGCTTAGAGAAGGGTGAAGGGCCGGCCGCCCCCGTCGCGGCGGCGCCCCCAACCCCTGGCTGCTATTTTCTGTGAGAGCGCACCCCCCGCCCAGGAGCCAGCGAGGTGAATCATTGATCAAGTCGAAAAGGGCCTATCTGCCTGCCACGGCGGATGACGGCTTCCGGGTTCTGGTGGAGCGTCTCTGGCCCCGGGGTCTGAGCAAACAGGAGGTGGCGCTGGACCTCTGGCTCAAGGAGGCGGCGCCCAGCCCGGAGCTGCGCAAATGGTTCGGCCACGATCCCAGGAAATGGGAGAAGTTTTGCCAGCGTTATTGGGCCGAATTGGCTGATAAAGGCCAGGAAATCGGGCTGCTCCGGGAAAAGGGCCGGGAAGGAAACCTCACCCTGGTGTATGGCTCCCGGGATGAGATCCACAACGCCGCGGCAGCCCTGAAACTCTATTTGGAAGGAAAGACCTTTGCCTGAGGGCATGGTATGCACGAACTCCATCACCCAACGCGAGGTGCTTATGAAAAACCGGTGTTACTCAAGTCTTCTGGTGGCCCTTTGTTTGGCCATCAATCTCCATTCCAGCTCAGGAGGTCAAGTCATGCAGCTCACATCCAGCGCCTTTGCAGATGGCGGGAAGATTCCCCTGTCCTATGTCATGGCGGCAGCCGGCGGTAAAAATTTATCACTGCCCCTCACCTGGTCCGGGGCCCCGGCGGGCACCAAGTCCTTCGCACTGTCCATCGTCGATCCCCATCCGGTGGCCCGGAATTGGGTGCACTGGCTGGTGAAGGACATTCCAGGGGCCGCGGTCTCCTTAGAGGAGGGCGCCTCGGGCCGGAAGATGCCTCCTGGGGCGGTGGAGTTGAAGAACTCCTGGGGCGAGCCGGGCTATGGCGGCCCCCAACCTCCCAAAGGCACCGGCGACCATCCCTACGTGGTCACCCTCTACGCCCTGAGCGTGCCGAAGCTGGAGGTGAAGCCTTCTGCCGGCCTGGGGGAATTCAAGCAGGCCATGGAAGGCAAGATCCTGGCCAGCGCCACCTTCACCGGCTATTATGGCAGATAAGGGGCCATTCGCCGGGCGCCTTAGGGTAAGGGCGGTTCTCAGAACCGCCCTTAGAGTGGGAACAAACAGAGATTGGGTCAGTGGCGGCGGCGCGGTGGAAGCCTTTCAGGAGGTGCATTGGCTATCTGGGCGGCCACGGAGGGCCGCCCCACCCTACAAGGCGCGGTGGAAGCTTTTCAGGAGGCTGCGTTGGCCATACTGGGCAGTGCCTTTACTGCGGTGGTAACGATTTCCGGAAGAGCCTGATTCTGCGCACGGGAGGCACGCAAGTCTACCGGGACCCGCAAGGCCTTCAATCCCTGGGCCCCCTGTAAATCCTCCAACTCCACCTCCTCCGTTTCAGCCTGCAGGTATCCGGCAGCCTGGAGGTAATCGATATATTCAAGGTATTCCGTGTGTTCATGTCTTTGGGAATACACAATGGCAATTTTCCCCGGTTGCGTCAGGCGCTCGGAAGACCCTTTGATTAAGGCCTTATCAATCCGTTTTTTAATGATCTCATGGCGGATATCGTAAGCACCCGCCACTTCGAAGTGCCGCTCATCCGGACTGAAGAAGATGGAGAGCGGTGAATCCTGGGCCAGAATAAGGTGGGTAGTTTCCAGGGGCACCGCCAGACTGCCTTTGATTTCCTCAGTGCGGCGCACCACTTCACAGATAACCAGGAGCTGCCACAGGCGCAGGTTTTTCAGATACATGGGACTGAAATTCCCGTTCTCCACCATGCTCGCCCCGATATATATGGTGTGTTCCACCCCGTCGGTCTTAAGTTTTTCAAAATAGTGGGGGAAATATTCCTGTGCCTTGGCTTCCTCCTGATCCAGATACGTCGCAATAGTTTCATTAATGAGCTTGAGACTTCCTTCAAAGTCTCGCCGGCTCCGGTAAATAGTCTTCATCTGAGGATCCAGGGCGGCCCGGTAAGAAGCTATCTTCTCGGCCACCGGGGCGCCGAAGTTTGCTAATTGGTCAAAAATGGGTTCGATCACCTGCTGGATGAAAAATGGTTTGGTAGCCTCGTCCCCCGCATTCAGACCAATTTTCAGCCCTTTGATATGCTTGTCGATGCGATGGCTGAATGCCGCCAGGATGGGCAAGGTCCGGTGTTCATAGGCGAGCTGCAAAATTTCCCGGGCAAGGCGGAAATGTTCGATGAGATCGGCCTGGATCGCGGCGTTGCGATGATCGCTGGACATCCGGATGTCCGAAACGCCGAAAAGGGGATAAACTTGATGGAACACAATGGGTTCCAGATCTGCAACTCCTTTGTCCTTATGCTGGATATAGTCCAGGGCTGACTGCTGAAAGCGCCATTCCACCGAGGGGTGGATCGCGGTGAACTCCTCTTTGATGACGGTTTGAATTTTTTGGTTCAGTTGCTCCAGACTGCGGTTCAAAGCCACGGCGAACAGCGGCAGAACTGGGTGCAGGGTGGCCGTGTTCAGGGCGTTCAGGGCGCCGGGGCGGGTTGACTTGAGCGTCAAAGTTCCCAGGAGCCGATCCTGGTAGAGGAGTGGAGCAACATAAACACTCCGGTAACCGTGCTCAAGCATGCGCTCTTCCAAGATCGTGCCTTTAGGATAATATTGCAGATCTTCAACGACCAGCGGCTCGCCCTGATCCATCGCCCGGGAAAAAATTGATCCCTTGAATTCACTTCTTTGGTAATGCGTCGCATTCTCCAGAATGCAGCTCGTTTCCGGCTGTTTATGATCATGCGGTAAGATGAGAATCTGTTCACCCCGGATGGCGGCCAGGCCAAGTGAGATGTCCTGCTCTTGCAGGTAGATCTGCAATTTTTCCTGCAGGCTGGCAAAACCATCCCGCTGAAAAATCGTTTCCTTCTCAAACAGATCTGCCTGCAGGGCCGATAACATCTCATGAGCCGTCACATCCGCAGCCTTGAAAACGCCAAAACCCTGAAATTCAAAGTTCTCCGGGGGTATCAGTTCCATCCACACTTTCAGGTCAGTAACGTTAGCCAGGAGCCGATTCCGGTCTGCTTCCGTCAAAATCCTGGGTTCCCCCAGCGCCTTGATTTCCAGGAATTTGGGGTCCAGGATGATATTAAAAAACCGATCCAGTCCGGTTCTAGGGCAGCGGGCTTGGGCAATCAGGGGATAATCCCAGGTGAGGTCGATGCCGTAAAATTTATTCAGGATATAAGAATAGGCCTTGAAGACCCGCCTCCACTGCCACTTTTGGGGGTCGATGTTCAATTGCGGCGTAAATTTACCTTGTCCTTCCATCCTGAACAGGGTTTTGAAAAGAGGGGTGGCATAGAAGCTATAATACTGGAAAGGCATGAAGGCCGCGGCGCAATCGCTCTCCCAAAACGCCGGCGGGAAAACCACGCTCATCAATAGATCAATCAGTTCCTGGTGATTTTCCAGGATGGTGAGGTCCTCGATGGGTTCCCGTAGCTCAGGGTTGTTCTCTAACTTTTGGCGGATAACAGGCCCCAGGGAATTCATCCCGCCTTTGCCTGCGGCCAATAAGCGTTCCCAGAAATCCAGCAGGGGCCTCAGGCTCAGTCTGGTCTTGAAAGGAAATTCAATCTTTCGGGGTTTCATTACGTTCTCTTAATTAAGTTCTAGATTAACCTCTTCTGGTGGGGCAGGCGTTCCTGCCTGCCTGTTTCATTACGTCTTCTTAATTTAATTCTATACTAATTTTAATCATTTGTAAGCTCTGATCAAGGGGCCCAAAATCGGGAATGTTCTTGAAGAGTTTTTGTTTTACGAGATAAGAGAGGTTGGCCGGCAGTAGAGCAAGCTTTTCCAAAAGGCTGAAAGCTGATCGGTGAAAACAGGGCGACCCGATCACAGGCTGGAAGCCTGTGCCACTGTCGCCCCTACGCTGACAGCTTCATAATTAGGTATCTTTGCTTTTGCGCTCCTTCGGGGATAAAATAAACCGACGTGGGGCAGGGCTCGTCCTGAGGCCCGCGGCTCGGGTGGGGGATCGGATGCAAGGAAGACGAAGATTGCTCATCGGGGTTCTGGCCATGCTGGCAGTGGCCGGCGCCCTGGTCTATTTACTGCGCTGGTGGCAGACCCGGCAACCTGGTGACCTCTTGCGCTTGCAAGGGCACATGGAGGCCACCGAAACTGATCTCTCCTTCAAAGTGTCCGGCCTCATCGAACAGATCTATTTCCAGGAAGGGGACTGGGTCACCAGCGGTCAGAAGGCGGCTGCCCTGGAGGCCAAGGACCTGAAGGACGAAGTCGCTAAGGCCCGGGCTGATCTGGCCTCGGCCAAGGCCAATCTCGCCAAGATGGAAACCGGCTACCGGCCCCAGGAGGTCAAAGAGGCCCAGGCCCAGGCGGGCAAGACCGGGGCGGATCTGGCCAATAAGCAGCTGGATTATGAGCGCTACGAGAACCTCTATCGGCGCAAGGTAGTGGCGGCCCAAACCCGGGACAAGGCCGAATCCGACTACTTGATGGCCAAGGAGGACCATCAGAATGCCCTGGCGGAACTCAACCTGCGCCGGGAAGGCTACCGGGTGGAGGACATCGACCAGGCCCGGGAACAGACGAAGGCCGCCCAGGCGGCCCTGGATTTGGCCCTCACCCAGTTGGGGTACGCCACCATCTATTCCCCGGTGAACGGGGTGGTTTTGGTGCGGCCCATGGAGCCGGGAATGACCGCGGCGGTGGGGGCCCCGGTGCTCACCCTGGGAGACCTGGACAACATCTATTTGGAAGGGTATATCCCCGAATCCTATCTAGCTCGGGTCAAGTTCGGCATGAAGGCCTACATCATCACCGACGCCTACCCCGGCAAGCAATATCCCGCCTGGGTCTCTTTCATCAACTCCAAGGCCGAGTTCACCCCCAAGACGGTGGAGACCTTCAAGGAGCGTGTAACCCTGGTGTACCGCACCAAGATCCGGGCCCAGAACCTCAATTACGACCTGAAGCCGGGCATGCCGGCGGAAGCGGTAATCCTCCTTGACCAACAAGACAGCCAGGCCACAGAGCAGCCCTAATCCCGATGAGCGGGCCATCCGGGCCCAAGGCCTGAGCAAGCGGTTCGATGGCCTGACTGCGGTAGACCACCTGGACCTGGAGGTGGCCTACGGGGAGGCCTTCGCCCTGGTGGGACCGGACGCCGCCGGCAAGACCACCACCATGCGGATGCTGGTAGGCATCATGGACCCGGACCAGGGCCGGGCCGAGGTCCTGGGGTTCGACACGGTCAAGGAATCGGAGCGCCTCAAGGAGCAGATCGGCTACATGCCCCAGCGGTTCGGCCTCTATGACGATCTGACCGTGGCGGAAAATATCGCCTTCTACGCCGACATCTACCAGATGGCGCGCCGCGAGCGGGACCGCCGCCTTCCGGAGCTGCTGGGCTTTTCCAACCTCACCCCCTTCACCAGGCGATTGGCCCGGAACCTCTCCGGGGGCATGCGCCAGAAACTGGGGCTGGTCTGCGCCTTGATCCATACGCCCCGCCTCCTGTTCCTGGATGAACCCACCTTCGGGGTGGATCCGGTCTCACGCCGGGAATTCTGGGAGATCCTCTACCGCCTCCTGGGGGGCGGCCTCACCATCTTTCTATCCACCGCCTACATGGATGAGGCCGAGCGGGCGCATCGGGTGGGTTTGATCCACCAGGGCCATCTCCTGGTGGTGGATACCCCCAGGGCCCTTAAGGGCTCCTTCAAGGGCGAATTGCTGGAGGCCAGGGCCTCGGATATGCGGGCAGTCCGGAAGATCTTGAGCGGCCACCCCCTGGTGCTCCAGTCCCTGGTCATGGGGGATAGGCTGATGCTCACGGTGGCCTCCACCGCTCAGGCATCCGGGCCCTTGACCGCGGCCCTGAAGCAAGCCGGCCTCAGCGAGGTGAGCGTCGCCCCGGCGGAACCCAATCTGGAAGATCTTTTCGTCCAAATCATAGCGCGGCAGGAGGAGAAGGAGCAACCCGCCGGGTCTTAAGCGGAGGGCGAGCCGATTCCCAGATGGAAGCCGATGCCACTTCCACCCCGACTCACAGAGGCTGGAAAATCTGTGCCCGGGAAACCGATTTAGGATTCAGGGATGGTCTTAAGAGATGCCAGGCGAACCGGCCATTATCGTTAACAACCTCTCCCGCCATTTCGGGGACTTCCAGGCGGTGGACCGGATCAGCTTCGAGGTGAACCGGGGGGAGATCTTCGGTTTCCTGGGGCCCAATGGCGCCGGAAAATCCACCACCATCCGCATGCTCACCGGTCTGCTGCTGCCCACCAGCGGCGAAGGCCGGGTGGGCGGGTTCGACATCATCCGGGAAAACGACCGGATCAAAAAAAATATCGGCTATATGTCCCAGCGTTTTTCCCTTTATGAGGACCTGACCGCCGAGGAAAACCTGAACTTCTTCGGGGGAGTTTACGGTCTGCCGGTGGCTCGCCTCCGGGAGCGCCTCACCGAGGTCCTGCGCCTGGTGGACCTGGAGGACCGCCGCCGGCAACTGACCCGCACCCTGCCCCTGGGCCTGAAGCAGCGACTGGCCCTGGCCTCGGCCATTATCCACGAGCCCGCCATCCTCTTCCTGGACGAACCCACCAGCGGGGTGGACCCCATCTCCCGGCGCAATTTCTGGGATCTGATCTATGCCATGGCGCAGAGTGGGGTGACGATCCTGGTGACCACCCATTACATGGAGGAGGCCGAGTTTTGCGACCGATTGGTGCTCATCTACCAGGGTCAGATCGTGGCCCGGGGCACCCCGCGGGAGCTGAAGGGGGAAGTGAAGGAGACCATCCTGGCGGTGCATCCCGAGGATCTGGACGCCGCCCTCAGCCTCATCAAGCAATTGCCCGGGGTGGCAGAGGCCGCGGTCTTTGGGGACGGCCTGCACGTGGCGGTGGCCGAGCCCCAGGAAGGGGAGCGGCACATCGCCGAAGTCCTGGCGACCCATAATATCGCCCTGCGAGGCCACATTGAACGGGTGCGGCCCAGCCTGGAGGACGCCTTCATCGCCGTGGTCCAGCGGGCCGGAGAGACGTAAAGAAGCTGTCAGCGATCAGCGATCAACCGTCAGCGATCAGCTAAAGGCAAAAGAAGGGGAATTATATTTTAACTCCCCTGACAATTATCTGTTGCAGGGCGGGGTTTCCCCGCCCAGGGCGGCGAGACGCCGCCCCTACGGCAGAGACGGAATAGGGAGTCAAGTATATAATTCTCAAAAGAAGCTGTCGGCGATCTGCTATCAGCGAAAAGCAAAAGATCAAAAGCGAAAGCTAATGAAAAACGTTGGCCCTCGTTCCCAAGCTCCTGCTCCGAAAAGTTGCTCAGTATGTGGGATACCTCCCCTCTGGCAGCCGGTTCCCGCGCCGCCGGGGGCGGCGGCGCGACATTTTCATGATTTACGGGTGAGCTGCAGGCTCATGAGCG
>JBEKDQ010000072.1:0-10239 GCA_050014275.1 Desulfobaccales bacterium
GTAGAGCACTGCGGCGGTTTGGGCCTTGAGGGTCTCCCGGGCGAACTTGGCCATCACCTGGCCCTGAAAATCGTCAATGAAGCAGGCCCGGAAGATGAACTTCTTGCCTTCGGTGGTGTTGGGATTGGTGGACCAGGGGCTCACCATGACCACCCCCGCGTCTTCGCAGATGCTGGCCGCGGGGATGGCATTGCCCGAGGTGTTGGGTCCGATGATGGCCAGGACATTGTCCTGGCTGATGAGCTTCTGGGCCACGGCCGCGGCGGATTCGGCCTTGTCTTCGTTATCTTCCACGAACAGCCGGATAAGGTATTTCTTGTCCCCCAGCTTCAGGCCGCCCTCCTGGTTGACCTGGGCGGCCAGGAGTTCCGCCGCCTTTTTGCAGGATTCGCCCACCGTGGGTTTGCTGCCGGTGAGTTCAGCATTGACCCCCAGACGGATGTCATTTTCCGGGGCGCGGCCGCAGCCGGTGGCCAGGCAGAGCATCAGAGTTAGGATAATTAGCGGCCATGGATACCGGCTCATGAAGCCCTCCTGTTCGTGGGGGTGGCGGTTTTCCCGGGCTCCAGTACCCCGGATCAAAGAAAAATCGAGACCTCTGAAAAAAACCTGAAATTCATCCCCAACTTCCGTGAAACCAGTGATGTTGGGGAGAGCAAGGTCCCCGCCTGCCACCTGCAGCCGATGGCGGCTATTCTACATGTTTTTTGCAGAGGTCTCAAATCTCAGTAGTGTCCGGCAACAAAATTGCGAGGGGAAGATTACACTATCTCGTAGACCATTGTAATTTCAGCGATATCAATATATTATATCGATGCAATAAATCCCCTCTCCCCGGCGAGGGGACGACACCGGGTGAGGGGTGGCTTCATTGGCCGTTACCTACCCCCCCTCACCCCTGCCCTCTCCCCCCAAGGGGGGAGAGGGAAATAGCTTGTAAATTCCATGAATTGCTCAGATAGGGGGCATATCCAAGTTCAAACAAATCCCTACTGCCTGCCTCATAGCAAAAACCTTGCCGGACACTACTGCTCAAATCTACCAGAGGGAGCTTTCCCGCGTCAACAGTAATCCGCGGACGGTCGGCCTTGACGGGCAGCGGCTTGATTTATTTATGATAATCAGGCAAGGTTTTAGATAACCTCTGAGAGGGCGCGGGGCGAGAGGTGTGCGCAGTGGCAGACACGGGCCAAGAGGAAGCCGGGCAAAAAAGAAAGATCCTGCGGGACGTCTATCTCTTCTCCGGGGTGCCGGAGGCGGACCTGAAGGCACTGGCGGACCTGGCGGTGAGCAAGGCCTTTGCCCGCCAAGCCACCATCTTCTGGGAGGGCCGGGAGGCCCAGGGTTTCTACCTCCTCAGCCGCGGCTATGTCAAACTGGTGAAGAGCTCTCCGGATGGCAAGGAGTATATCATCAGGCTGGTGGGCCCCGGAGAGACCTTTGCCGAGGCCGCGGTCTTCAGCGACGCCTCCTACCCGGCCACCGCCATGGCCCTGGAGGATTGTCAAACCCTGTTCTTCCCTAAAGCCCCATTCTTGCGGCAACTGGCGGTCTCACCCACCCTGGCCCGTAATATGTTGGCCACCTTAAGCCGCTTGATGCTCCACTTGACCCGGCAATTGGAAGATCTTTCCTTAAAAGAAGTATCGGCCCGCCTGGCTGCCTACCTGTTAGAGCGCTGCCAGGAGAGGCACGGTCGGATTGAGACAGGACTGGCCTTCGAATTACCCACCACCAAGACCCATCTGGCTGCCTATCTTGGAACGATTGGTGAAACCTTGTCCAGAACTCTGTCCCGATTGAAAAGTCAAGGGGTGATAGAAGTGGAGAAGGGTAGGATAACCATCACCGACCCCGCCGTTTTGAAAAAGATAGCCAGTGGGAAAAAGTGGTGAGTTATAAACGCCTGGTTCGGTAATAGAAAGGCAGGATGCAAAAAAGTTACTCCGTATAAAAAAATTGCTTGACAATGGAAATCACAGGTAACTATATAGGTATTGTGCTATTTGGCGGACCATTAATTCATCACCGGGTACATGGAAAAGTAAAAAAAGAGAGGAAGATTGTTCATGGCTAGCGAAGTATTGAAATTAACCGCGCAGATTGTCATTTCACATGCCTCGATGAGTGAATTGACGCCTAAGGAATTAGTAGAGGAGATCAAGGACCTGTATACGCTGTTGTCCTCCCTGGAAGGCGAAATTGCGGTGGAGGCGGTGGCCGGCGCACCCGAAAAAGTCAAGGAAACCCACCATTCCACTGGATGAGGTTGTCAAAGCAAAGCATGTGGTCTGTCTGGAATGCGGCAAGAAGATGCGCACCCTGAAGGTCCACCTGCGCAAGGCCCATAAATTAATGCCGGCGGAATACTTCCGCAGATTTGGCCTGGATGCCAAAAAATTCCCCCTGGTCTGCAAGGAATATTCGGAGCAGCGGCGGAAACTGGCCAAGGAAAAGGGCTTGGGCGAACGGGGCTTCCGCCGCCAAGCGACCTCCTGAGGCGGGAGCAGGGAAGCACATGAGAGCAAAGGAGACCCGAGGGATCTCATCTGCCCGGTGCTGCCTGGCCTCCGGGGTTGGATCAAGGGGCCGGTGTGGTCCCTTGCTTTTTTTCCCGGGGCGACATGAGGCCCTTAGCCGTCCAGGGACTCCTCGAGGCTGCCTGCGGATGTTTAAGCAGATTAAGGATACCTGAGATCTAATGAGACGCCAACCGGAAGACCTTTCAAGACCGCCTGGGCCTTGACATCCGGCCAAGCGGCCATATTTTTAGCTTGCTGGTCACATCTTAAGTGCTCACATGAAGACCGGAACATCTACCTCGCAGACAGGAGGTTTTCCATGGAAGTGCATACCATTCTCTGGCCCACCGATCTTTCCAAAAATTCGATCATAGCCGCAAAGCACGTGGAATCGCTGGCGGAAAAGTATCAAGCCAAGGTCGTCCTCCTCTATGTGGGGGCAGATTTAATGGCCCATTTTCCCGCATATGGCAGCTATCCCAGCCCGGAGCACCTGAAGCATTTTCAGGAATGGGAATTGAAACATGCAAGACAACAACTGGAGGATGTCTGCGAAAAGGAGTTGAAGGCCTGCCCCAAGATCGAATTACGCCTGGTGCAGGGTGAGGCGGCCACCGAGATCCTCAAGGCCATCAAGAAAGAGAAGGCGGACCTGGTGGTGCTCACCAGCCATGGCCGTGGCCAGGATGATCTGGACCAGAAAAGCAGCGATTTTGGCAGTGTGGCCAAAAAGGTGCTGGCCAACTCCCCGGTGCCGGTCCACCTGGTAAATCCCTTCAAGTCCTAGAAAAGAATAGCGGCGCCAGCAAAAACGCCGGCCTGCAAACCAGGCCGGCGTTTTTGGCGAGGGATGAAGCGGATTTTAGATTTCAGTTACGGTAATTGCGCTGGAAGGGCAGACCTCGACGCAGCTCTCGCAGCCCAGGCATTCCTCTTCATTGACCGGAACTGCCTTGCCTTCCTGCATCTCGAAGACGCCCACCGGACAAACATTGACACACTCTTCGTCCCCAGTGCACTTTTCGTGATCAACTTCCACCTGCCAGGCCATTAAACTTACCTCCGTTAGGATTCTTTTTCGTTTATATCAAACGTCGATCCGAAAGGCGACGTTTTTGGTAAGGTGCCAAACACCTCACTTGCGAAACGGTTCCTCAGCAAATCGGCTCACCTGAGTGGGCCCCCCCGGCCTACGCCCGCACCTCCTCCTTAATGGAGATCGCCACCTTGAAGAGGATGGTGAGAATTAAGAAGCCCAGGGCCCAGACCCCCAGAGCGATGAGGACCTCGGGCGCGGTGGGCCAGTATTCGGTGATCTTCTCCAGGGGATTGGGGACGAAGCCGCCGGTCATCAACCCCATTCCTTTGTCGATCCAGGTGGTGATGATCACCAGGCCGCACAGGACCGCCAGGGTGGTTTCATCCTGGCGAAATTTCGGATTGACCAGGAGCAGGGCGGCGATTGTCATGCCGACGATGGAGAACCACATGAAGGGCACCAGCCGGCCGAAACCATCCACCCCCCAAAACAGGTATTTGAAGTGCATTATGTGGTCCGGGATCTGGCTGTAAAACACCGTGAAGATTTCGCAGAAAAAGAAGAAGACATTGATCAAGGTGGCGTAGGTGATGATTTTCGCCAGGCTTTGGATCTGGTCCCGCCCCGGGTCAAACCTGGTGTATTTCCGCACCAGTAGGCATAAAAGCACCAGCAGGGACGGGCCTGCGGCAAAGGCCGAGGACAGGAAGCGGGGGGCCAAGATGGCGGTGAGCCAGAAGCCCCGGCCGGGCAGGCCGGCATAAAGAAAGGCGGTTACCGTGTGGATGCTGACCGCCCAGGGAATGGAGACGTAGATGAGAAATTTGACCCATCCGGGAGGCGGCACGTCGTTACGTTCGCATTCCAGCACGTTCCAGCCGATCAGGATATTGAGCAGGAGATAGCCGTTCAAGACGATGATATCCCAAAACATGACCGAGCTGGGAGTAGGGTACTTGAAGACATTGAGCACCCGGTCCGGCCGCCCCATATCTACCAATACGAAGGTGACACACATGATTACCGCAGCCACCGCCAGGAATTCTCCCAGGATGGTGACCCGGCCGAATGCCTTGTAGTTGTGAAGGTAGTAGGGGAGAACCACCATGACCGCGGAGGCCGCCACCCCGACCAGGTAGGTAAATTGGGCGATGTAAAGGCCCCAGGAGACGTCCCGGCCCATGCCGGTGATGCCCAGGCCGGTGGTGAGCTGTTTCAGATAGAAGAAAAATCCCAAGGCGAAGAGGCCCGACAAAATGGCCATCAATCCATAATACTTCTTGGTTCCGGTAAAGGCATTTTCCAGCATGGCTACCTCACACGATATAGTAAACCTGAGGGTTAGTGCCGAGGAAGGGCTTGCGCCGAATGGTAAAATTGGACTCCAGCAGCTCCCTCACCTTAGACTTGGGATCCCTGAGATCGCCGAAGGCCAGGGCCCCCTGGGAAGCAACCACGCAGGCGGGCATCAGCCCCTTGGCCAGCCGCTCGGAGCAGAAGGTGCACTTTTCCACCACCCCGATTTCCCGGGTGGGGTAGTCTGGGTTCTCTTTCTGGATGAAAGGCCGCGGGTCTTTCCAGTTAAAGCTCCGGGCCGAGAAGGGGCAGCCGGCCATGCAGAAGCGGCAGCCGATGCAGCGGTGCATGTCCATCATCACGATGCCGTCGTCCCGGCGGAAGGTGGCCTTGGTGGGGCAGACCCGCACGCAGGGGGGATTGTCGCAATGGTTGCAAAGCAGCAGGAAATGGAGGTCCTTGACCTTCTCGTCCATATACTCCTGTTCGTCCCCGGGAAAGGCATTGTCATAAGGCGCGGTCCAGATCCACTTGATCTCCCAGCGGACCTTATCCGCGTCGCTGATTTTCATGACCGGATCGATGGGATTACCGAAATCGGGGACATTGTGGACCCGGTGGCAGGCCGCGATGCATTTCTGGGCAGTTTGCTCATCCAGTTGCCGCATGTTCACCACCATGGCCCATCTCTTGGCGGTCAGAACTTCCGGCTCCGCCTCCATGGCGGCTGCCACCTGGCCCGGCCGCAGCAATTCCAAGGCGGATTTGCCTCCCAGCCCCAGTAAGGTGGAGAGACCGGCTAGTTTGATAAAATCTCTTCTGTCGATACCCATCACTTAGCCCCTCCCTTCGCCACCTTCTGCTCCTTATCCAGATGGCAACCCCAGCAGTTGGGGGTTACCGCGACATAGTTGTGGCATCGATCGCAAAATTGGCTCTTGTTGGAGTGACATTCCATGCAGGTATTGGAGAGACTGGCCAGATACTTCTTGCCCTCTGGATTTACGAACATCCGGTCATCCTGAGTGCCCGCCACTTCATGGCTGCGGATCACCTTTTCCCGCCAGTCGATCAGCATCTGCATATGGTAGGCCCGCATGTAGGGGGTGGGCATGACGCACTGCCGCTCCTTCTTCGCCAGCTTTAGGATGGCTGGGGTCTCCAGATTGGGTGACGGGGCCGCCACGATCTTCCCCAGGTTGGGCAAGATGCAGGAGATAACCAGACCGAAGAAGATGGCCAGGCCCAGGAGGATATATTTGAGGTCATACAACTTCTTGGGGACCTTGGGCTTCACGGCAAAGACTCCGAATTCGTTTCGGTATTTATCTTCCATGGCTAGTCCGCTTCCTCCCCTTCCTCAGGCGAACCAACTCCTACCAGGTCTCGATCCCGCAGGTCGGTGGTGCGCTCTATCTCATCGGGAAAAACCAGGGCGTTGCCAACCATTTCGGTGATGCCGGTGACCTCCATCTCGGGGACCCAGTAATTCAGCAGGGTGGGAAACACCGCCCGGTCGATGGCGCAGATGCAGCCGAGATGGTTCACCCCGTATCTCTCGGCCACGTACCGGACGGCGTTGGCCCGGGGCAGCCCGCCCCGGAGCCTGGTCTCCAGGTATTCGTCGGCGTTGAAGCCGCTGCCGCTGCCGCAGCAAAAGGTCTTCTCCCGGATAGTATTGGGCGGCATCTCAAAGAAATGCCCTTCGGGCAGGACATTCTTGATAATGTAGCGGGGTTCCTCGAAGATCCCCATGCCCCGGCTGGTGTTGCAGGAGTCGTGGAAAGTCAGCTTGATATGGGCGTTGCGCTGGGGGTCCAGTTGCAATTTATTATGCCGGATCAGGTCGGCGGTGAACTCCGAGATGTGAATCATCTTGGTACTGGCGGCGTTTTCGAACACCGTGCCGGTGATGGGCGATTTGGGCACCTCCAGGAAATCCGCCGGCCCGTTGAAGGTGTCCATATACTGGTTGACGATGCGCCACATGTGGCCGCATTCGCCACCGATGATATATTTCACCCCCAGTCGCTTGGCTTCGGAGTAGATTTTGGCATTGAGGCGTTTACCCATCTCGTGCGACATGAAAAACCCGAAGTTGCCGCCCTCCGCCGCATAGGTGCTCAGGGTCCAATCCAGGTCCAGGTAAGTGAAGAGCAGCAGGTACCCCATAAAGGTATAGGTACCCGGGTCAGCGAAGTAGTCCCCCGAGGGCGCCACGAAGAGGATCTCAGCACCCTTGCGGTTGTAAGTAATCGGGGTGCTGATCCCGGTGACCCGCTCGTTTTCCTCGGAGAAGAAGTCGATCATGTCCTTCATCGCCTGGGGGGTGGCGCCGATGTGGCTGCCTTTGTCATAGCACTGGGCCACCGAGGCCATGGTCCAATCGATGTTTACCCCGATGGAGCTCAAGAGTTCCCGGCCCAGGATGGTCATTTCGGCCATGTCGATCCCATAGGGGCAAAACAGGGAGCAACGCCGGCATTCGGTGCACTGGTAGAGATAGTAGAACCACTCCTTGACCACCTCTTCCGTGAGGTCCCGGGCCCCGGCCAGCTCTCCCAGGAGTTTGCCCGCCGGTTTGAAATAGCGCCTGTATACCGAGCGCATCAGCTCAGCCCGGAGCACCGGCATATTCTTGGGGTCCCCGGTACCCAGGAAGAAGTGGCACTTGTCGGCGCAGGCGCCGCAGCGAACGCAGATGTCGAAGAAGAGCTTCAGGGAACGGAAGCGGTTGAGGCGGTCTTCCATGCCCTGGAGGATGGTCTCTTTCCAATCGATGGGCAGACCCCAGCTCTCATCGCTCACCGACCAGGCCCGGGGGTATGGATAGTCGATCCAACTCGCCCACTTAGGGTTAGCGGGATTGCAATAGGTTCCCGGCCTGAATTCCGGCTTCAGGTCCATCCAGCCCTTTTCGGGGGTCTTATAGCTTATCCCGGGTAAGATTTCCTCTGGTTTTGGAACCTTGGTCTTAGCTTTGGCCATGTTACTCCAGCTCCTTTTCCACCGGGATTCCGGCCTCTACCATGGCTTCCCGAAATCTATCTTCGTATTCGTCATAATGATGGAACTTTACCGGGTAATTCCAGGGATTGACGTGCCGCAAAGCCCGGGTGTTGGTGGGCATATTTCTGGTGGGGCTCAGGAAGACCCCGGGGGCGTGCATCAGCTTGCTGAAGGGGAAGTAGGCGAAGAGCACGCTCACCAGAAAGAGGTGGACGAAAAAGATGGGGCCGATGCCCGCCGGCACCCTGGGGTGCAGGGTCACCAGACCCAGGGTCAGCTCTTTGACGGCCACCACGTCCACCTTATAGACGTAGCGCATGAGGATCCCGGAGATGCCGATGGCCAGGAGCAACAGCAGGGGAAAGTAATCGGAGGCCAGGGAAATGTAGCGCAACATGGGGTTGGTGAGGCGACGGACCAGCAGATAGGCGACCGCCACCACCAGCACCCCGCCGCTGAGGTAAAAGACCGGGGTGGAGAACTGCAGGAAGCCGTCCACGCTGTCGATCAATTTGATCAAGCCCGGTACCGGCTCGGTGAACAAGCGCAGGTGCCGCAGCAAAATGACCAGGGAGGCGTAATGGAAGGCGATGGCCCCCAGCCACAGCCATTTGTAGGACCAGTGAATCAACCGGGCCCCCCCCGGGTGTTTCGGGTCTTGGCGCAATTCGCTGCGCAGGTTCCGGAAAAGGCTGCGAAAGGCCAGGACTTCCAGAGCCATACGGCCGATCACGTACCTGGTGGTGTAGGGGTTGTCCAGTTTGTCGCCCGGGCTTCTTTCGATCCAGGGCAGGGATTTCTGCTGACCGGCGGTGGTGGGAATCTGGAAAGGCACCGGCGACCTGGACCACTGGAGAAGGCGATAGATAAATCCTTCCACGAAAATGAGCAAGGCCAGATATGGCACCACCACCCCGAAGAGAAGCTGCAAGTTGGCCGAGACTCCGAGGTAGGCCACCAGGACGATCCCCAGGACGGCCCCCAGGGCCACCGTGAAATGACGTTTAAAAAAATCCATGTGCCCTCACCTCGTCTCTGTTTGCCGGGGGTTTACCACTTGCCGCGCCTCTCATCATAAGGACATTCCGGTGCGGCGCAACAAGCCGCTGACCCGGTTCCTGATCTCATCGACCCGGACCTGCTGGAGCTGCTCCCGACGCTGCGTGTAAACGTCAAAGCCCAGCAGGGCCAGGCCGTCGATGCGGGCCTCCAACTCCTGAAGTTCTTGGGAATATTGGCCGCCCTTAAGCTCCGGGGCCAGTTCCTGGCGAATTACGTTCTTCAACAGAAAAATGAAGGCCAGGGCTTGGGATGGGGCAAAATCCTGGATGGCCCTGATCCTCAGGATTTCATCGAGACTGGCCAGGGCCTGGTCCCGGTCCATCTCCGTCAGGAATGCCTGCATCAGCCCCCGCAGCCCCTGGGAGAGGCGCTGCCCCACCGGGTTGCCGAAATGATCCTTCTCTGTTTTTAGAAAGATAGCGGTCTCAGCAGGATAGCTCTCAAAAAGCCGCTGCCGCCACCGCTCTGTGAGGCGGGCTTTTCTTTCCGACAGCAGAGATAGCAGTTTCATAGTTATCCTTACATTAAACAAAAGAATGTTAAAACATTCACAAAATTAGTGTCAAGGAAAAAATGATGAAACTTCGAGGTGCCCGCCCCTCTCCGGGCTTGAACGAGAGTCCGCGGCGCCGGGTTCTCGTTTAGGATCCCTGGAAGATTACGGCTGCTCTTCCGGGCACTGCTTCGGGGCCGCTCCCGGAGGGCTCCCCTGGGGGGCGTGGCGCTCCCGGTACACCAGGATCTCAAACAGGTAAACATTGATGATTAACAGGGCCGTCAGGCTCAAGAGGTAAATCCGGCTGTTCAGCTCCACCGCCTGCACCAGGAATTTGGCGGCCAGGAAGCAGGCGAACAGCCTGAGGAAAAAGGAAAACAGCCAGTTCATGGCGCCATTTTATCGAATCGCCGCGGCAATGGCAAGGGAAGGGGGGGCCGCTGCCGCACCCCTGTTTGGCAGGCCCCGGCTCCTCCAGCAAATCGCTATTTGACAAGTCTCGGCCATTTGCGATAATAATTCTCTAAGAAATCTCGCCCGTTTAGCCTGAAGGAGACCTGTATGGTCATAGAAGAATTCCCCCGCATGAAGCGCCTCCCCCCTTATGTGTTCGCCACGGTCAACGCCCTGAAGATGGAGGCCCGGCGGCGAGGGGAAGACATCATCGATTTGGGAATGGGTAACCCCGATCTGGCCACCCCGCCCCACATCGTGGAGAAGCTCATCGAGGCCGCGGGCAAACCGGCTAACCACCGGTATTCCGCCTCCCGCGGGATTACCAAGCTGCGGCTGGCCATCTCCAATTGGTACAAGCG
>JBEKDQ010000073.1:0-10210 GCA_050014275.1 Desulfobaccales bacterium
GATGAAAAAGATATATCGCCAGCCCAGGTAGGAGGTGATGAGACCGCCCGCCGGGGCGCCCACGCTGATGCCGGCGGCAAAGGCGGCGGAAAACAGGCCCAGGGGCAGACCCCGCTCTCCTTCGCCAAAGGTCACCGCGATGAGCTTGGGCGCCAGGCCCAGCATCAGGGCGGCCCCCAGCCCCTGGCAGCACCGGGCCGCCACCAGCCGGGGAAGGTCGAAGGCCAGGCCGCAGAGAGCCGAAGAGCCGGTGAAAACCAGCAGACCCAGGAGATAGAGGCGCCCGGGAGCCAACAGATCCCCTAAACGGCCGCTGATAAGGAGCAGGGAGACCTGGACCAGCAGATAGGCGACCATGACCCAGGAGATTTGCGAAAGCGAGCTGCCGAATTCCCGGGCTATCGTGGGCAAGGCGATGTTGACGATGCTGGTGTCCAGGGTGGCCATGAAGGCCCCCAGGCAGGCGGTGAAGAGGATCAAACCCCGCCGGGGAAGCGGGTCAGCAGGGTTGGCCGCCGTTGCCGGCCTGCCATATCGCCGGCTTATAGGTCACCACCCTGAAAAACCAGGTGTAAATAGTTTGGCATAGCCCCGATAATCGGCGGCCACAGGCCGCCCTAGCAAACAAGTTGCCTTCAATTGGTTCTTTCTTGTGCAGGGGCGGACCCGTGTGTCCGCCCTTTGGTGGGCGCACACATGGGTGCGCCCCTACAAAAGATTCTTCTACTTTTGACGGCAACTTGTATCAGTAGTGTCCGGGTAGTGTCCGGCAACAAATCTCACGAAGAAGCTTAAACTATCTCGCAGTTAAACTCTAGACAATTGTAATTTAAACGATATCAAGATATTATACCGATGCACCTGAATCCCCTCTCCCCTGCGACTCATCATTACCCACAAGCTTTCGTGGATGCGGGTCTTTCCGCGTGGGGCGGGCGTCTCGCCCGCCATTTCTTCTGAGGGCGTTACAGTCGCTCAAAGACGCGCTGTGCCCGCCGCCTTAACAAGGCTCCCCAAGAATTCCCGCTCACCTTGCCCCCGGGGTCAGTCTGCGTCACCAGCGCCTCCCCCGTAGGAAAGGCCCCTATAGCCCGCGACCTGCTATAAAAAAATCTTTCGACCTCGGCCCTGATTTTCAGGCCAGAGGCGGCCGCCAGGGTCAGAGGCGGCAGGACCCAGAGAGCCGTTGCGAGGCCTCAATACCCCGCCGGAGCCTCTTCCCGCTCATATGAGGCGAAGGTGGTGTATTTGTCCCGGAAAATGAGCTTGATCTTGCCGGTGGGGCCGTTCCGCTGCTTGCCGACGATGATTTCGGCGGTGCCCTGGTCCGGGGAGTCATCCCGGTAGACTTCGTCCCGGTAGATGAAGATGACCACGTCGGCATCCTGCTCGATGGCCCCGGATTCACGCAAGTCCGCCAGTTGCGGCCGTTTATGCGGGTGGGGGCGGTCTTCCAGACGGCGGTTTAATTGGGAGAGCACGATGACCGGCACCTTCAGCTCCTTGGCCAGGGCTTTTAGGGACCGGGAAATCTCCGAGATCTCCTGCTCCCGGCTGTGCACGTCAGCCCGGCCGCGCATGAGCTGCAGGTAATCAATGATCAGCATCTCCAGTTTGCCTTCCGCCTTGAGGCGCCGGGCCTTGGCCCGGATGTCCAAAACGGTGGCCGCCGGGGTGTCGTCGATGTAGATGGGGCAATCCAGGAGATAACCCGCGGCCGTCTGCAGGTTGGCCCATTCCATGGTGCTCAGGAAGGCCCGGCGCAGGTTGGAGGCGTCCACCTCGCCGACGCTGGAGAGCAGCCGCCGCACCAACTGCTCCCTGGACATTTCCAGGGAGAAGAAGGCCACGTGCTTTTGGGGCTTGTAGGCGGCGTTGAAGGCGATGTTCAGGGCCAGGGCGGTCTTGCCCATGCTGGGGCGGGCGGCGATGATAATCAGGTCGCTGTCCTGAAAGCCCGCGGTGAGGTTGTCCAGGTCCTTGAAGCCACTGGCCACCCCGGTAATCCGGCCCTTATCCCGGTGCCAGATGGCCTCCAGGTTGGCGATCTCCTTTTCCACCAGGGCCGACAAGGGCTGGAAGCCCAGGCGCACCTTGGACTCGGCCACCTCGAAGACCTTCTGCTCGGCCGCGTCCAGAAACTCAGCGACATCCTCCACCGGGGCAAAGCAGGAGCCGGCGATCTCCTGGGTGGTGTCCAGCAGGCGGCGCAGGATCGCCTTGTCGTGCACCAGGCCGGCATAATATTCGGCGTTGGTGGCGAATCCCACCTGCTCGCTTAGACCCGCCAGGAAGACTGGACTACCCACTCCTTCCAACTGGCCCCGTTCATCCAATAGGGCGGTGACGGTCACCAGGTCCACCGGATCGCCCCGGCCGTAGAGGTCCAGCATGGCCTGAAAGATTCTTCCGTGGGCCTCCCGATAAAAGTCGCCGGGCGCGATCAAATCGGCCACCCGGTCCAGCACCTCCGGACGCACCAGAATGGCTCCCAGGACCGATTGCTCCGCCTCGGGCGAGGCCGGCGGGGTAAAGCCGCCTGGGTGGGCGGCTTCCGCCGGGGCTGCGGCCATCCGCTGGGCGTTGCGCCGAATGCTTCCAGGCATGGTGACTCTCCCTGGGTGACAGAACGGTTCTCTGTTGGTAACTATTTGAATTTAAAAGATGATTTATTACACGGGGTCTATTGCTGCATCATATCCAAAACCCGGCGGGATTGCAAATGGGGGGTGGGCGCCAAATTGAAGCGGGGAAGGAATGAAAGTTAAAGATTTAGAACCAAGTTAACGTTTTTACAGAAGATTAAGCGATCTTGCTCAGGAGGTTAGCTGGATTTTTCACCTGATGGCTCTAAATCCCGCCTCCATTCCGATTAAAAGCAGCCAATTTTTGAATCAAGGCGCCAGGCGGGGCGCCGGCGCCACCAATTAGCAAGCAGTAATTCATGAGCCTTTGGCTCACCCGAACCGATGAAAAGTTTTTGGAGGGCTCCAGGGTGCTGCCTGAACTTTTCGGAACAGTCGCTCATGAACCTTCAGCTCACCCGTAAATCATGAAAATGTAGCGCCGCTGCCCCCGGCGGCGTGGGAACCGGCTACCAGAGGGTGGGGTATCCCAAATACTCAGAAACTTTTCAAGGCAGTCATTCATGGGCCTTCGGCCCACCCGTAAATCATGAAAATGTCGCGCCGTCGCCCCCGGCGGCGTGGGAACCGGCTACCGGAGAGTGGATATCCCAAATACGCGGGAACTTTTCGGAGCAGAGCAAAAAACAAGTTCCTGATGGGGAATTTAACTGTTAGCCGCAGGCTTTAGCCTGTGGTAGCCGCAATCTTTAGCTTGCGCAGGCTAAAGCCTGCGGCTACCTTTCTCTCGTTCCCAATCTCCAGCTTGGGAACGCACCCTTGGCGCCAAGCTCCGCTTGGCGAGAGCAGCTTGCCCTCAGGATGAGATGGCTTCTGAGCAAAGCCGGAGCTTTGCAATAAAATGGGTTTCCAAGCAGTAATGATGAGCCCTGGGCTCATCCGAAACAATGAAAAATTTGGTGGGGCGGGCCGCAGTAATCGCCGCATCTGATGCTCAGGCGGGACGCCTGTGCCACCACTTTCTACGAACTTTTCGGCGGAGGAGCTCATGAGCTTTCGGCTCACTCCAAAAATATGAAAAGTTACGCATACTTATGGTGCGCAGTGCGCACCCTACATGAAGACTTTTTGGAACAGGAACTAGTGAACCAGAAAGAAGGCATTATAGGTAGCGGGCTAAGGGCCGACGGCCCCTTGCCTCCTGTGTTCTCTGCGCACTTTGGGTCTCTGCGGTAAAAGGGTGGGAAGAGCCAAGGGCCGAAGCCACCCACCACCGGCCTCCGGGAGAACCGGGAGCGCATCCTGGCGGCCATCGAGGCCGCGGTGGCCAAGTGATCAAATAGGTAGTTGCCAGTTACCAGAAAACTGGGAACTGGGAACTGGGAACTGGGAACTGGGAACTGGGAATACCCCTTTCCCCCCAAAACCATACCGGGAAAGTTAATCTGCCTCGGCCACTACTGCCACGGTGATTTCGGCCTTGACTTCCGGGGCCAGGCGGATGGGGACCTGGTAGCTGCCCAGCTTTTTGATAGGCTCCGGCAGGTCCAATTGCTTGCGGTCGATATTGAAGCCCTTGGCCTCCAGGACCGTGATGATCATGGCCGCGGTCACCGACCCGTAAAGGCGCTCTCCCTCTCCTACCCGCTGGGCAATGGTGACGCTCACCCCTTCCAGTTGGGCGACATTGGCCAAAGCGACTTCCTGCTCCTTGGCCCGGAGCTCGACATATCTGGCTTTAACCTGTTCCACCTGGGCCAGGTTGCCCCGGGTGGCTTCCATGGCCAGACCCTGGGGAATCAGGTAATTTCTGGCATAACCCCGGGCCACCTCTACCACGGAGCCGAGTACGCCCAGGGCGGCAACGTCTTTCGTCAGAATGACCTTCAACTCTCGATTCCTCCTCCGGCATCCCCGGGTTGCCGGTGCAAGTGGCGAAAATCGAACCAGATGTCCAGCACCCCCAGGATGACGATCAAAAAAAATAGCGGGTTTAAAAACAGCACCGCGTAGCCGATGATCCGTAGAACCCAGGGCAGCCTCAGACGCTGGAACCAGCCGGCCACCACCCCCAAACCCTGACAGAAATAGAGGACCGCCAGGATCAGCAACAGGTTGAGGCTGAGGGAACGCAGCGCCTCCACCGGAACCAACAGCATAAAGCCGGCGCCCAGAGCCACGAAGATGAGCCATTCGGGCAGGGCCCAATAATAAAGGGGCGGCTTGGGCTTCTGGCCGCTCAGCAGCCAGGCCAATTGCCGGGCCAGCACCACGTTGAGCCAGGCCACCAGGCCGGTATTGGTGACCAGCAGGGCCGGTAGCAGCCGTTTAAGCAGGGCTTCCAGTTCGTCCGGGGAAATCCCCGGCGTTAGTACGGCCCCGGAGGCGCCACTGCCTTCCCCCAGCACCTGGTGCACCGACTTCATGAATTCCGCGCCCCTCTGGGCCAGGAGAACCTGGGGGCTCACCCCCTGATAAGCGGCCTGTCCCAGAAATATCAGCAGGGTCAGGCCGCTCAGGGTTAGCACCGTGAACATGATGGCCCCGGGGGCGGACAGACCCCGATGTTGCATGGCGCTCAACAAGAAGCCCATGAGCAGCAGACCCAGGAAGCTGAGATGCATCCAAAGGGTTTCCAGCCCGGGCTTCAAGACCAGGACCACCACGACGCCGGCCAGGACCAGCAGCAGGGCGTCCCGGTCTCCCAGGCGCCAGCCTACCAGCAGCACCGGCAGGGGCGCCAGGATGCCCGCTAGCAGGAAACCCAGGGGGTGCAGGTGCGCCCCGATGAAGAGCAGCAGCAGAATGCTTAAACAGGCGAACCAGAAGGAGAGGCGGCCTCCGGGTAACAAGGCTTTGCTCCAGCCATCATGCTGGCGGCGCCGTGGGAATGTAGGGAATCAGGGCCAGCAGCCGGGCTTGCTTGATGGCCCTGGTGACCCGGCGCTGGTGGCGGGCGCAATTCCCCGAAATTCGCCGGGGGATGATCTTTCCCCTCTCCGTGACAAACTGCCTCAAGGTGTTGTAGTCTTTATAGTCGATGGGCAGGTTGGCATCCACGCAAAAGCGGCAAACCTTGCGTCTGACGTAGAACTGTTTCCGTTTGCGGCGAGGCATTACCGGCATGGCTCAGTCCTCCTGTCCCTGAGGGGCGGCTTCCACCTCCGCAACGGGTGCCGCCGCGGCCTCAACTGCCGCTATGGCCTCCAGGACCCTCTCCGCGGGTTCCACTTCCGGGGCCGGGACCGCCACCACCGCCTGGACCCCGGCGGCGATTTCCGCCTGCAGGGCCTCCAGGTCTACTTTATCGGATTTCTTGGTGGTGTGAGAGCGAATGAGGCGGTCGTCGATGCGGTAGTTCCGCTCCAGTTCCTTGACGGTGGCCGGCGTGCCGGCATAGTCCACCACGACGTAGTAACCCCGGGTAACCCCCTGGATCCGGTAGGCCAGCTTCCTGCGGCCCCATTCCTCCAAGCGCACCAGGGCGCCTCCCTGGGTGGAGATGATCCGGCTGAACTTGTCGATGGTACCCTTAATCTCTTCGTCCGGGAGGTCGCCGTTCACCACCCAGACTGACTCATAGCGGCGCATTCTTCCTCCTTATGGCCTGATGGCCCTGGCGCCTCCGGCCCAGGGCAAGGAGAGTTAAAACTAAAATTTAACAAAAGGATGGAGTCTTGTCAATCGGCAGGAAACCCTAAAAGTACTTCATTAATGGACCTCCGGGAGCGCCCCGGGAACCGGCGGGAATGAGGCGCCAGTGACGGTTCTCACCTGCCCCCCCCCTTCTGACTTGGCCGGGATCTTACTGGACGCTGAAATACGCATCCTGCTGGTCGCTGCCATAGCTGCTGATCACCCGGCTGGTGACGGTATAATTCCCAGAGGCCGCGTTGCCGGTTAAGCCATAATCCACGGCATCGCTGAAGGTACCGTTGTAATTGCTGACCGTAGTCTGGTATGGCTGCTCCATCAACTGGCCGCCGTAGCGGACTTCCCGTACCAAGGTGACCGAGGTTGGAGTATTCCCGGGGGTCAGGATGGTGTAATTCATCTCCAGGTGAAGCTGCTGGCCAGGCCGTGCCACCGAAGGGTTAGCGGATACCTGGTCGATTCTCACCAGGTTGCCCTGAGAGGGGTTGTAATTGTAGGACTGGGCCGCGGCCTGACTGGAGCTGATCTCACTATTACGGTGTGCGGCATAGAGATAGCCGCCCACTGCTCCCAGGAGCCCGCCGGCGGCGGCGCCCACCCAGGCGCCGGTGGCGGGTGCGCCGGTGGCCGCCCCGATGATGGCGCCGAGGGCCGCCCCGGTGGCCGCACCTCCTAATGCGCCAGCGCCGGCGGACTGTTCCGGCGAATAATACCCGCTTTCAGTTATGCAACCCGCCAGCGCCAGGGGAAAAATGACTATCATCGCCAATGCCAGGCTTCTCCGGAACATCTCTCACTTCCTCCCTTTACAGTGCCGATGAGCCGTTCAGATTTCTTTTGGTACCGGATGGCATCCCCTAGGTATAATAAATCTTTTTTTCCGGTGTGCAAGTTTGCCAGCCAAGAGGCAAAGGATTTTCGCAGCCCTTTATGTGCAGCTAATCGGGGATAATTGAAATGTCTTTGCCCTTGACTTTGGTGGGGCAGGCGTCCCTGCCTGCCATAACTGGCGGCCACAGAGGGCCGCCCCACAAACCGGAAACCGAAAACCGTGATTAAAGCCTGGATCGTCGGAACCGAAGGAGTGATCGCCCGCCTGGATGCCATCCCGGGCAAAATGGCTGCGGCCCTGCGGGGATCAATAGGGGGGACCCAGGTGTCCGCCCCCGGGGGAGGGCGCACCTAATCACAGGCTGAAAGCCTATGCCACTGTGCGCCTCTACGGAGGATATTTCTAGTTCTTTGCCTGCACCCTGGTATAATTAACCAGCAACCACTTTTCCCTCACTGCTCACCACCCAATGCTAATTTCTTCCGCTCCGCCAGGATCTGGTCCAGGATGCCGTTGACAAAGGCCCCCGAGTCCTCGGTCCCGTAACGCTTGGCTATCTCAATGGCTTCGTTGATCACCACTTTGGGGGGAATTTGGTGCTGGTAGAGGAGTTCATAGGCTGCCAGGCGCAGGAGGTTGCGGTCCACCACACCCATGCGCTCCAGGCGCCAGTGTTCGGAAAAGCGGCTGATGAGGGCGTCCAATTCTCCCTGATGGGAGGCCACCCCGGCCGTCAATACGCGCAGATAGGCCGGTACGCCGGGGCCTTCCGGATGAAAATGGCTCCAGAAGCACTCTAAATCCTCCGGGCGGTCGCTCCGGGCGAATTCACCATGATAGAGAAATTGCAGGGCCCATTCCCGGCATCGGCTGCGGGAATAAGCCGGCAAGAAATCAGGCCCCCAAGGCCTTCAGAAGATTGGCCATCTCGATGGCGGCTTCCGCCGCGTCAAACCCTTTGTTGCCCGCCTTGCTGCCGGCCCGCTCGATGGCCTGCTCCAGGGTGTCGGTGGTGAGAATGCCGAAGGAGATGGGCACCCCGCTCTCCAGGGCCACCTGCGCGATCCCCTTGCTCACTTCTCCGGCCACGTAATCGAAGTGAGGAGTGGAGCCCCTGATCACCGCGGCCAGACAGACCACTGCGTCATGGGTCCTGGAGGTTGCCAGACGTTTGGCCGTTAGCGGGATTTCCCAGGCCCCGGGTACCCGCACCACCATTAAATCGTCTTCCGCCACCCCCTGGCGCCGCAGGCAATCCAGGGCCCCTTCCAGCAGGCGCTCGGTAATAAAGGAATTGAAGCGGCTGACCACCAGGGCAAATTTCAGGCCGGCCCCGCTGAGCTTGCCTTCTACCGTACGCATCCTTCCCCCTTCTGAGTTTCCTTAGGTTTTCACTTGATTTAATGCCATTCTATTTACGAAGCACAACACTAGTTTTCCACCAGCTTCAACAGGTGCCCCATCTTCTGGCACTTGGTCTTTAGATAGTTGCGATTCATCCGGTTGGGAGGAATCTCCAGGGGCACCCGCTCCACCATCTTGAGGCCGTAGCCCTCCAGACCGATGATCTTCTTGGGATTGTTAGTCATCAGGCGCATCTGGCGGACTCCCAGGTCCCGCAAGATCTGGGCTCCGATGCCGTATTCCCGCAGGTCCGCCTTAAAACCCAAGGCTTCGTTGGCTTCCACCGTATCAGCGCCCTGGTCCTGCAGCTCGTAGGCCCGCAGCTTATTGACCAGGCCGATGCCCCTGCCCTCCTGGTGCATGTATAGAATGATCCCGCGGCCTTCGCACTCCACCAGTTGCATGGCGGCTTCCAACTGGTCGCCGCAGTCGCAGCGCAGGGAATGGAAGACGTCACCGGTGACGCATTCGGAATGGACCCGCACCAGCACCGGCTGCTCCGGAACAATCTCCCCCTTCACCAGGGCCACGTGCTGGTTGTCGTCCACGTCGTTATCATAGGCAATGGCAGTGAATTCCCCAAAATAGGTGGGCAGCTTGACGCTGGCCCGGCGGTGTACAAAGGATTCGTGCCGCAGCCGGTATTCCACCAGGTCGGCGATGGTAGCGATCTTCAGGCGATGCTCTTCGGCAAACTTCTCCAGATCCGGCATCCGGGCCATGGTGCCGTCGTCTTTCATAACCTCGCAGATCACCGCGGCGCCCTTCAGCCCCGACAGACGGGTCAGGTCCACGGAGCCCTCGGTTTGGCCGGCGCGCACCAGGACCCCGCCCCTCCGGGCCCGGATGGGAAAAACATGCCCGGGGCTCACCAGGTCCTCGGAACGGGTGTGGTCCGCCACCGCAGTGAGGATGGTGGTGGCCCGATCCGCAGCCGAGATGCCAGTGGTCACGCCTCGCCGGGCTTCGACCGAGACGCAGAACGCCGTCTTGAAGCCCGACTGGTTGTCCCGCACCATTTGGGGCAATTTCAAGCGCTCCACCAGGTCTGGCTCCAGGGCCAGGCAGATGAGTCCCCGTCCGAAACGGGCCATGAAATTGATGGCCTCCGGGGTCACCAGCTCCGCGGCCATGGTGAGGTCGCCCTCGTTTTCCCGGTCCTCGTCATCCACCAGGATGATCATCTTGCCCTGGCGTATATCTTTGATGACTTCTTCAATGGGTGCTAATGACATTTCTTTTGGTCCCTGTTTTCGGTTTTCCGCGCTGCCGGGGGCGGCGGCGCTACATTTCATGATTTACGGGTGAGCCAAGGGCTCATGAGCGGCTGTTTTCTGTTTTCTGTTATTGCTGGCGCCCGGCATCTGAGCCGGTGATTCTTTGACCACTGCCCACTACAGAAATCCGTGCCGGGCCAGCATCTCCACGGTGACTCCCTGGCCTATCCCGGAGTCCTTCCCCAATAACCGGGCCACGTATTTGCCGATGAGGTCCGCCTCCAGGTTGACCCGGTCCCCCACCCGCAAAGCCCCAAGGGTGGTTTTCCGGGCGGTGAAGGGAATGATGTTGACGCTGAAGGCGGCTCCTTTGATTGAGTTCACCGTCAGAGAAACCCCGTCCACCGCAATGGAGCCCTTCTCAATGACCAGGGTGCCCAGGGGCGCGGGCAGCTCTATCTGTAACTGGAAATAGGCCGGGCCGGACCTGAGCTGCCCCACCACGCCGGCGGCGTCCA
>JBEKDQ010000074.1:0-10097 GCA_050014275.1 Desulfobaccales bacterium
TCTTCACTTCCTTCAGGCCGCCGGCTTCGCACACGGTGACGCAGCCGTCGCAGCCGGCAATGAGCAATTTATTGAAATCCTTGACGTTATCGATAATTTCCTCTAACGGCTTGGGTTTTGCCTTGATCATATGGTTACCTCCCCGGCTTCTCTGATCATCTGGCCCTTTCCCATGGCGCCGCGAATGGGGCTTGGACCCAGTTCCAAAATTTTGTTGGTCATCTCTGTCACAATCTCGGCGAACCTTCCCCCCATGCCGGAGGAGAGGTTGTACATCGCCACCCGCTCGGCGCCCAGGCCCACCGTGTCCAGGATCTCCTTGGTCCGTTTCACCCGGGTCTTGGCGTGCAAATTGCCCACCATATAATGGCACTCCCCTTCCAGGCAGCCCACCACGATGACTCCGTCGGCTCCATATTCAAAGGCCTGGAGCAGGTGGAGGATATCCACTTTGCCGGTGCAGGGGACCTCGATGATCCGGAGGTTGACCGGATATTGCAGTCGCATCGAACCTGCCAGGTCCGCAGCGGAATAGGCTCAGTAATGGCAACAGAACCCGACGATCTTCGGCTCAAAATTCTCCATCAGGCCCTCCTTTGAGTGAGGTTTTTTCCGGAACCGGAATATTAATACAAGGCCTTGATCTTGGCGCTCATCTGATCGTCCTCAAAATGGGACACCTGGATCACCATGGCCGGACACTCCGAGGCGCAGGTGCCGCAACCCTGGCACAGGGCCTCGTTGATCTCCGAGACGTTCTCCCGGTTGATCTGGGGCACGCCGTAGGGACAGGTGCGCACGCATACCAGGCAAGCGGCGCAGCGGTCCGGGTCCACATGGGCGGTGACGCCGCTAATGGTCTGGCGGGTGTCCGCCAGAAAGGCGCCGGCCCGGGAGGCTGCGGCCTGGGCCTGGGCGATGGATTCGCTGATGAGCTTGGGCGAATGCGCCATACCGCAGAGGAAGATGCCCTCCGAGGCAAAGTCCACCGGCCGCAGCTTGGCGTGGGCCTCGATGAAGAAGCCCCCGGCGTTCTTGGGGATTTTCAGGAGCGAGGCCAGTTCCTTGGTATCGTTGGCCCAGACCCCGGCGCTCAGGATCACCGCGTCCACCGGCAGCGTCACGGGGCGCTCCAGGATGTGATCCTCAAAGGTGATGCTCAACGCCTCGTTGTCATTCTTCACTTCAGGCTGGCGCTCCGGGTCGAAGCGGGCAAAGAGCACCCCCTGCTTCCGAGCCTCCAGGTAATAGTCCTCCAACAGGCCATAAGTGCGCATATCCCGGTAGAGGATGAGCACCTCGGTCTCCGGGTTGATGTTCTTCAGCTGCAGGGCGTATTTCACCGCGCCCTGGCAGCAGATGCGGCTACAGTTGGGGTTTTCTTCATTCCGGGAGCCAACGCACTGGATCATGGCTATACGCTTCCATGCGGCTGCCTCTCCAGATTTTTCCTGGAGGAAATGGCCCAGTTCCAACTGGGTCATGATCCGGTGGTGTTGGCCATAGAGGAATTCCTTGGGGACGTATTCATGGGCGCCGGTGGCCACCACGGTGACGCCGTGGTCGATTTTGCGCTGGTACATGCCGGGCCCCACCAACACCTCGGTGGTGAAGTTGCCTTTGTAGCCGCTGAAGTCCACTAACAGGGCCCCGGTGAGCACCTGGATGTTGCCGTGGGATTTCACTTTCTCGATGAGCCCATCCAGATAGGCCGCCACCTCCGTGCCTTCAATGGTATGGTGGATGTTGCGGGCATTACCGCCCAACTGTTCATCCTTCTCCAAAACGATGGTCTCGAAGCCCTGGTCTCCCAGGTTGAGAGCCGCATTCAGCCCCGCCACCCCACCGCCGATGACCAGGGCCCGCTGATTGATGGTCAGGGGCTTTTCATGCAAGGGCTTCAGCAGGGAGGCCCGGGCCACCGCCATGCGCACCAGGTCCCTGGCTTTTTCCGTGGCCTTCTCTGGCTCCTTCATGTGCACCCAGGAGTCCTGGTTGCGGATGTTGGCCATCTCGAAAAGGTACTTGTTGAGCCCCGCGTCAATCAAGGTCTCCCGGAACAGGGGTTCATGGGTGATAGGGGTGCAAGCTGCCACCACCACCCGGTTGAGTTTCTGTTCTTCGATGATCCTGGTCATGGTCACCTGGGTGTCCTGGGAGCAGGTGAAAAGATTTTCGTCCGCAAACACTACGTTGGGCAATGTCTTGGAATAGGCCACCAGTTCCGGCACGTTGACGATGCCGCCGATGTTGATGCCGCAATTACAGACGAAGACCCCGATGCGGGGGGTATCCTCCGGGCTCACCTTGAGCTCCGGCGGCACTTCCCGGGTCCTGGTCCGGGTCCAGCGCACCTCGGCCAGGGTGGCGCTCACTGCGCCCGCGGCAGCCGAGGCCTGCATGACGGACTCGGGAATGTCTTTGGGGCCCTGCATGGCGCCGCAGACGTATATCCCCGGCCGGGAAGAGACCACCGGAGCGAAAGGCGCGGTATCGACGAAGTCATGTTTATTCCGCTTCATCTGCACCTTCTGGGTCAGACGCCTGGCGGCGTCGCTTACTTCCAGGCCCACCGACAGATTTACCATATCAAAGGATTCCGTGTTTAAAGAGCCGTCTTCAGACCAGTACTTCACCGTCAAATCATCGGTACCGGGCACCGGCTCGACACTATGTATCCGGGAGCGGATGAACCGTACTCCCTGTTCCTGGGCACGGTTGTAGTACTGCTCGAATTCCTTGCCGTAGGTGCGCATATCCATGAAGAAGATGGCGGTATCCAGAGGTATCTTGCTGTGTTCTTTGGCGATTATCGCCTGTTTGACGGCATACATGCAGCACACCGCGGAGCAATAGGAATGGGTCTTGACGTCCCGGGAGCCGACGCACTGGAGCCAGGCGATCTTTTTGGGCTCCTGGTGGTCCGAAGGCCGCACCAGATGGCCGCCGTAAGGCCCGGTGGCCGAAAGGATCCGCTCGAACTCTAGGGAGGTGACCACGTTGGGAAAATTGGCATAGTGATATAAGGGATATTTGCTGGGATCGAAGGTTTGCAAGCCCGGCGACAGGATGACCGCGCCGACTTCGATCTCTCTGGCCTCCGGTTTCTGGTTGTGGTCGATGGCGCCGGCCTGGCAGGCAACCACGCACTGCATGCATTCGGAGCAGACGCCGCAATTGAGGCAGCGCTCCGCCTCCCTTTTGGCCTGTTCCTCGCTGTAGCCCTTGGCGATCTCCTCAAAGGAGCAGCAGCTATATTCCGGCGGCAGGTTGACCATCGCCTCCCGGGGCTGGCCTTCCTCGTCCTTGGGAACTTCCCGCCAGCGCTTATGAGCCTCCTCGCCCTCTCGGCGGCCCTGGCGCATATCCAGACCCTTCAAGTATCGGTGGATGGACTCGGCGGCCTCGATGCCGCCGCCCACCGCCTCCACGGCGATCCAGGGGCCGGTGTGCACGTCGCCCGCCGCGAAGACCCCGGGCCGCGAGGTCTCGTAAGTAGTTTCGTCCACTTCAATGGTACCCCAGCGCGAGAGCTTGACGCCACTGGCCTCCAGGGCGCCTTTGGCCGCCTCCTGGCCGATGGCCGGGACAATCATGTCCACGGGGAGTTCGAAGGTCTCGTTGGGTATGGGTACCGGCTTGCGCCGGCCCGAGGCATCGGGCTCGCCCAGTTCCATCTTCTGGCAGATGAGGCCCACCACCTTGCCGCCGGCGCCGACCACCACCTCCAGGGGGGCGGCCAGATAGATTATCTTCACGCCCTCGCACAGGGCCTGTTCCACTTCATGTTCAAAGGCCGGCATCTCTTCCCGGGAACGGCGGTAGACGATGGTCACGTCAGCCCCCAGCCGGATGGCGGTACAGGCCACGTCGATGGCCACGTTGCCGCCTCCGATGATTGCCAGCTTCTTGCCGATCTCCTGCGGCTCTCCCAGGTTGTGGCGCCGCAGGAACTCCACCCCCTGGACCACGCCTGGAACTTCCTCATTGGCGATTCCCAGAGGCTTCCCCACATGGCAGCCGATGCCTAAAAATACCGCCTTGTATCCCTGGCCAAGCAAAGTATCAAGGGTGAAGTCCCGGCCCAGGGCGACGTTGGTCTTCAGCTCCACCCCCAGGCTCAGGATGTGATCGATCTCTTTATCCAGGACGGCTTTGGGCAGGCGATAGTCGGGGATGCCCACCCGCAGCATGCCGCCGGCCTGGGGGAGGGCCTCGAAGATGGCAGGCCGGAAGCCACGCAGGGCCAGGTGATAGGCGCAAGTGAGGCCCGCCGGCCCGGCCCCGACGATGGCGATCTTCTCAGGCTGGGCTTCCACCAGGGGTGGCGTCACCGCGGAGACCTCCGCCTGGTCGGCGGCGAAACGCTTCAGCGAACAGATGGCCACCGGCTGGTCCAGTTCAGCCCGGCGGCACTTAGCCTCGCAGGGATGCGGGCAGACCCGCCCCAGCACCCCCGGCAGGGGCAGCCGCTCCATGATGAGCTTCAGGGCCTCCTGATATTTTCCCAGTTTGACAAGCTGCACGTAGCCCTGGACGTTGATCTCCGCCGGACAGGTGAGGGTGCAGGGGGCCCGGTCCAGCTTCATGATGCCGAAGGCCGCCGGAATGGCCTGGGGATAGAGGCGATAGATCGCCTTCCAGTCGGCCAATCCCTGGTTGAACTGATCCGGCATGGTCACCGGGCAGACATTGGCACATTCACCGCAGCCGGTGCATTTGGCCGGATCTACGTAGCGCGGTTCCGTCCTCAGGGTGACTTTGAGGTTGCCCGGCTCGCCGCTCACCTCCTGGACTTCGGTGAGGGGATGGATCTCTATGTTGAGATGCCGGCCGCATTCCACCAGCTTGGGAGAAATGATGCACATGGAGCAGTCATTGGTGGGGAAGGTCTTGTCCAACTGGGCCATGACCCCGCCGATGGCGGGCTTGGCCTCCACCAGGTGGACATAAAAACCGGAATTGGCCAGGTCCAGAGAGGCCTGGATGCCGGCTACGCCGCCGCCTACCACCATCACCGAGCCGACCTTGCCGTTCCGTGATGCATCCTTTACCTTTTGCTCTTGGTTATCGGACATAATCTGGTTCCTTAAAGAGGTGCGTTAGCGATCCTAAAACCCGAACTCCAAACATTCAGTGGGCGCAGGCGTCTCGCCTGCATGCGCCAGGGTGCGGTAATGAGTCCTCAAACCCCGAACTCCAACCCGGCCGCGGCCAGGATGGCCGGCAGCTTATCCTCCCAGCCCATGGTGGAGAGGTTCACCCCGCTGAAACCCCTGGCCTTCAAGGCGGCGATGATCTCCGCGGCAATCTGCACGCATTCGCGAACCCGGTCCGGCGCCTTTTGAATCCGCTGGATGAACTCCTCCGGAATCTTGGCCTCCAGGTGGCGGTTGATATAGCGGGCCATGCCCACCGACTTGAGGAGTAAGACGGTGGGAATGAGGGTGGCCCGGTGGCCTTTGAGAAGGTCGGTAAACCTTGCCAGGGCCGCCACTTCGTATACCGGAGGGGTGACGAAAAAGGAGGCCCCGGCGGCCGCCTTCTTATCCAGTGCCGCGATTTCGTCCAGCCGCGCCGCATCGTTTGTGGGAATTTTCACAGTGGCGCCCACAAAAAACTGGGGTGCGCCTTGTAATTCCACCCCGGCCAGGTCCCGACCCGTCTGCAGGGTCTGGATGGCGCCCAACAGTTCCAGCAGATCCAGGTCGTTGACCGCCCGGGCCTTGTGGTGGTCGCCGTGGGTAATCTCTTCCCCGGGGACTGCCATGACGTTGGGCACCCCCAGGGCCTGGGCCGCCAACAAGTCCCCCTGCAGGGCCAGGCGGTTGCGATCCCGGCAGCAACACTGCAACACCGTTTCCAATCCTTTGCCTTGCAACAGCAGGGCGCCGCCCAGAGAACTCATCTTCATGACCGCGTTGCTCATCTCTGGGATCACAAAGGCATCCACCCGGCGCTTGACCCTGGTAGCATTGGCCACCATGGCGCTGACGTCGGTGCCCTTGGGCGGCTCTATCTCCGCCAGAATCACAAATTCCCCGGAAGCCAGTTTTTCTTGTAATCGCATGGAACTCCCCTCTGGATTAATGGGATGCGCGTACCATGGCATTGCAAATGGCTAAGATGAGTTCATCCATGCCGAACGAATTGACGTGGTAATAAAAGATGCCCTTTTGCCTGACCTGGATTTCCTGTTTCGGATTGTTTTCATCCGCGGTGATAATAATGGGCAGCTTCCGGTCCAGGCCTTTGATGATGGAGATGGCCTCATAACCCATGGGCTCGGGAAGGTGCACGTCCATCACCAGGACCTTGACCTTCTCATTCTGGATGGTCATGAGGACGTCTTTGATATTGTCCACCTTCTTAAAGGGGTGTCCCTGCTCCAGCAGCCAGGAATTGAGTCCCTGCGCCAGCTCACCGCCATGCTCGGCAATCAACAGCGTGCCGCATCTTTCCATCAGCACTATACCTGACGTGAAATTAGAGGATTATCCCTGCGATCAAGCTGCCATATGTCTCCCTGAATTATTATGCAAGGCCTGTGCCGGAGGACTTAAGGCGCGGAAGTTGAGGCCGCTTGCGGGCGGCGGCGCCAGGGGCCGCAAAACGGGTGAGGGCGCCGCGGCAGAATTTCCCGAATAACCAAGGGCATCAGGTTTAACATATTGAAATTGATGTTATTTAAAGTTAATGGGTAAAAATGCCACAAGCGGGTAAATATTCCTGGGAGATTTGCGAGGACGCCGCACCAGGGGAAATAATGTTTTAATCATCCTTATATATTATAATTAATCGTTAATGTCCGCAAGGTTTTGATGTAGAGATCTGTTTGAACTTGGGCAGGTCCACTAGTGTCGCGTTTCGGGAATATCTTTAATATCTCTTGGTCCCAAAACGCTCCCTCCCTGAGAGGGGAGGGGGTTGGGGGAAGGGTGATAACATTTGGAGAGTGTCCGCACTCTTCAGGGCATATATGCAAATGCGCCCCTATAGATCAGCCCACCATGGCCAGAGAGGTGTAGGATGGGCACTGCCCACCATATAAGCTCACCATGCCAAGAAAAATCCAAGCACTGGGGCTCCTTTCCGGGGGTCTGGACAGCATGCTGGCCGGGGCGGTGCTCCGGGCCCAGGGCCTCGAGGTTACCTTCATCTGCTTCGTCACCCCCTTTTATGGTGCGGCGCGGGCCCGGGAGGCCGCCGCTCACCTGGGTTTGCCCCTCAAGGTGGCGGATCTGACCGAAGAATTTCAGCCGCTGCTCTACGAGCCGCCCCATGGCTTCGGCCGGGGCCACAACCCCTGCATCGACTGCCACGCCTTAATGATCCGGGAAGCCGGGACGGTGATGGCCGCGGAAGGCTTCGACCTGGTCTTCACCGGGGAGGTCCTGGGGCAGCGGCCCATGAGCCAGAATCGCGGCTCCCTGAACCTGGTGGCCCGGGAATCGGGCCTGGGGGAGTGGCTGCTCCGGCCCCTGAGCGCCAGGTTGCTCAGGGCCACCCGGCCGGAACTCCTGGGCTGGGTGGACCGGCAGCGCTTACTGAACCTCAGCGGCCGGGGACGCAAGCGCCAGATCGCCCTGGCGGCGGCCTACGGCATCAGCCGCTATCCAGCCCCTGCCGGAGGCTGCTTGCTGACCGACCCGGGTTATGCCCGGCGCATCAAGGAACTCCTGAGGCAGGCCGATCAGGTGGGCCGCCGGGACCTGGAGCTGCTCAGGTGGGGCCGCCATTTCCGCCTGTCCGGGGGAGCCAAGGCGGTGGTGGGGCGCACCCAGCGGGAGAACGAAGCCCTTGCCGGACTGGCTGCCCCGGCGGACCTCAGACTCACTGTGGAGGATCATCCCGGCCCCCTGGTCCTGGTGATCGGCCAGGCCGGGGATAGGGAATTGCAGGAAGCCGCCGGCCTGGCCGCGGCTTACAGCGACGCTCCGTTGGGCGCGGCAGTGAGGGTAAGCGTGGAAGACCCCGGCCCAGTCGCGGTCCTGCACCTGGATACTCCGGCCAAGGAGCATTTTAAGGATTTGCTTATCTGACGGGATAAAAACAGGGCGACCCAGCGGGTCGCCCCTACCCTCATCCCAGGGCCGCGGCCAGGCGCGGCGCCAGGTGATCGAAGTCGCCGTTGGACATGATTAGCACCAGGTCGCCGGGCTGCAGCACGTCCAGCAGTCCCTTCAGGAGCTGGTCGGTGTCGGGAAAATAAAGGGCGGTGTGGCCCTGGCGCCCCAGGTCGGAGGCCAGTTGCCGGGAGGAAAACTGCTCCTCCGGCTCCACCTTCCACAGATCCGGCGGCTCCCGCACCAGGACCAGATCCGCGTCTTTAAAGGCCGCGGCGTAAGGCTCCTGAAAGACGCGGCGCCGGGAGGTGTTGGTGCGGGGCTCGAAGACCGCCAGCAGGCGGCGCCCCGGGTAGCCCTGGCGCACCGCCTGGAGGGTCACGGCCACCGCGGTGGGATGGTGGGCAAAATCCTGCACGATCAGCACTCCCTGAAATTCCCCCACCACTTCCTGGCGCTTGTGCACCCCCTGAAAGCCCGCCAGGGCTTTTCGTAAGTCGCCGGGATCGCCTCCCACTTCCCATAGGGCCGCCAGGGCGGCCAGTCCGTTCCAGACGTTGTGAGTCCCCAGCATGGGCAGGAAAAATTCACCCCAGGCCCTCCCTTCCTGGAGGACGGTGAAATTCATGCCCCCGGCCTGGGGGCTGAGGTCCGCGATCCGCCAGTGGCAGTGGGGGCCCTGGCCGTAAAAAGCGACGGGCGCCCCTGAGCGCCGGCAGACCTGCCGCACCAGGGGCGCATCCCCCCAGGCCAGGACCCGGCCGTCCGCGGGCACCTGGTCCAGGAAGGATGCAAAGGCCCGGATGACCTGGTCCAGATCGGCGTAAATGTCGGCGTGGTCGAACTCAATGGAAGTGAGCACCGCCACCCGGGGTCGGAAATGGATGAATTTGGGGCGCTTGTCGAAAAAGGCGGTGTCGTATTCATCGCCTTCCAGGACCACGTAAGGGCCCCGGCCCACCCGGAAGTTGGACTCAAAATTCCGGGTGAGGCCTCCCACCATGAAGCCGGGGTCCAGCCCCAGGGCGTAGAGCAGCCAGGCGATCATCGCGGTGGTGGTGGTCTTGCCATGGGTGCCGGCCACCACCAGGCTCTGGCGTTCCCCCACCAGGAAGCGGTTCAAGGCCTCCGGCAGGGAGAGGCGGGGGATGTCGCTCTGCAACAGGGCCTGGGCCTCGGGGTTGTCCCGGCGGATGACGTTGCCCACCACCGCCAGATCCGGCCGGGGCGCAAGATTCTCCGGGGCGTAGCCGTTTTGCACCGGAATGCCCAGCCCGGCCAGATAGGTGCTCATGGGCGGGTAGGCGTGTTCGTCGGAGCCGCTGACCCGGTAGCCCTGCTCCTTGAGGAGGCCGGCCAGGGCCGCCATGCCGGTGCCGCAGATGCCCAGGAGGTGGATGTGCATTAGAGTTTCGAGTTTTGAGTTTTGAGTTTTGAGTTTTAAGTTTTAAGTTTTTAGTGGCGCAGGTCTCTGGCCTGTGGGAAATGGTTTTTACATGTTTTTTTTCTGGTTCCAAGCTCTCGCTTGGGAATCCACGTTTAAATAAAGCTCCTGCTTTTAAGGGTTGATCGAAAAGATAATACCTTTTTTTCTGGTTCCCAAGCTCCAGCTTGGGAACCCATTTTTAGGTAAAGCTCCTGCTTTGCTCGAAAGCCGGCTCAACATGAGGGCAAGCTGGCTTTCGCCAAGCAGAGCTTGGCGCCAAAGGTGCGTTCCCAAGCTGGAGCTTGGGAACGAGAGGAATAATTCCATTATTTAGCTCTCGAAGAAATCATTCCCTTCCATTGATCAAATTCTTTTTTGTTGCTGATCGTTCTTATTATTCCTTGTCCTCCATTTATGATAATTGTTCGCCCTAGATTTAAACAACCCGATATCAGATCGGTTAATTCATTAAATGTTTAACGCTTATTGCCTTAGCTCCGAGAATGTAATGCTCGAGGAATTCAAGCAAGCATGAAGCATCCGGTTGAACATTTGCGGTTCCCAGAATCGACGGTTGAAGCGGTAACAGAATTCCGCCAGGTAAC
>JBEKDQ010000075.1:0-9999 GCA_050014275.1 Desulfobaccales bacterium
AGCACCCGGGATTGGCGGTCGAAGATGGGGAAGATGATGCGGTTGCGGAAGCGGTCGTAGAAGCCGCCGCCGCTGCGGGGCGCCAACAGGCCCGCTTCCTGGGCTACCTCCAGGGAGAGGCCGCGACTCTGCAGGTGGCGGCGCAGGCTGTCCCATTCATCCGGGGCATAGCCCAGATGGAAGGCCTGAATGACCTCCGGGGTAAGCCCCCGTTTGGCCAGGTAGTCCCGTCCCGGCTGGCCGGCGGCGCTTTTCAGGGTGGCTTCATAAAAGCCCGCCGCCACCTGGTTGATCTCATAGGCCAGGGTGCGTTTCCGGGTCGAACGTTCGCCCTCCGGCCCCAATTCCTTGAAAGTCAGAGGGATGCCGTAGCGCCGGGCCAGCTCCTGCACCGCCTCCGGGAAGCTGAGGCGCTGGTGCTGCATCAGGAAGGAGAAGACGTTGCCCCCGGCCCCGCAGCCGAAGCAATGAAAAATGCCCTTCTCCGGGGCCACCGTGAAAGAAGGGCTGGTGTCGGCGTGGAAAGGGCACAGCCCCAGAAGATTCTTGCCCTTTTGAGTCAATTGGACGTATTGGCCCACCACCTCTTCGATGCGGGCCGCGTCCTTGATCTCCAGGAGCTTGTCTTCCGGGATAAACGCCATTGAAAGGACCTGTTTTCGGTTTTCGGTTTTCTGTTTTCGGTGAAAAGCTTTTTAAATCCCCCTAAATCCCCCTTTTTTCAAAGGGGGACTTTAATCCCCCCTTTTATCAAAGGGGGTAGGGGGGATTTTATCCTCAGCTCATCGCTACCTTTACGTACCTCTCATAGGGCGGCCGGTGGCCGCCGTTATTCCTGGTGCACAGGCGTCCCGCATGGGTTTGATGTAGGTTGCGCACCGCGCCCCTTCCTGCTCAATCAATTTCTAATGGTGCGCAGTGCGCACCCTACACTTATGGTGGGCACGGCCCACCATTTCCTTATCCCTAAAGACCAGTTTTCGGTTTTCGGTGAAAAGCCTTCGAAATCCCCCTAAATTCCCCTTTTCAAAGGGGGACTTTAAAGCCCCGGTTGACCATCCCCCCCTTTATCAAGGCAATTGTATACTTGACAAACCTATTTATGTCTTATCCAATATATGTTGTTGATAAAACTCTAAAATCTTTGTCTTAAATTTCTTAAGACCATAATCAGAAAGGGTTGTCTTGAATTGAGTGTCTTTGGCTGGGCAAGATATCGTTAAATTCCTTGTAGGATCGGCTTCACCGCAAGGATAAATACTTAACTTTATATATAATGTCTCACATTTGCCGGATTTCGATATTTCTGGCATAATAGTCTCCTTATAATTAGACAAAACTAATTAAGCACGCACATCTTATTTTTGTTCCTTCTCAAAAAATTTTTTACCTTGTTTTTTTATTGTTTCTAATTCTGCAATAAGCTTATTTATTTGATTTTCAAATTCGCTAAAACTAGCGCAATTTGGGGAAATTATTATAACATCTCCGATGTTTGAGTATTTTTTAAGAGCAATAGCAGCTATCGGTCCTACTATCGTGTGCTCGCATATAGGTTTAAATCTATAAGTCATTTTTGCGATCTCGCGTTATCATCTTTTAAAACCAACATTATTCCTGCAGTAGCGACAGCAACTACAACCCATTGAATAGCGAGGTGGATAATGTCTATATTTGTACCTATCTCATAATACACAGTATCACTAGAAAATATGAAAGCATAATGGCCCGGAGTAGATATGTTTGGAGAATAAAAGTACCATGGGGGAATCAATCCCATAAGTACTATAATTCCAAGTCCTACCAAAAAAACTATTTTCTGCTTTTTATTCACGCTCTGTTATTTGTCCCCTTCGAGCAGATGTAGGGTGCGCACCGCGCACCTTCCTGCTCAATCAATTTCTATGGTGCGCAGGGCGCACCCTACACTTAGGGTGGGCACGACCCACCATTTCCTTCTCCCTAAAGACCAGTTTTCTATTTTCGGGGAAAAGCTTTTTAAATCCCCCTAAATTCTCCTTTTCAAAGGGGACTTTAAAGCCCCTTTTTCTCTCGTTCCCAAGTTCCATCTTGGGAACGCCCGGTTCGCCAAGCCCTCATAGGCGCCCTGTGGCCGCCGTCAGTTCCTACTCCTTCAACTCCACCACCGTCACCCCGGGGTTGTCATCGGCGTGGAGTTCTTTCACTGAGCCGTGACGCTGCAGGTGCTGCCAGACCGCCTTCTTTAGCCGGCCGGTGCCTAACCCGTGGATGATGTCCACCCGTTCCGAGCCGTGCAGCACCGCCTGGTCGATGAGGCGATCCACCAGGGGCAGGGCCTCGTCCACCCGGAGGCCGATGACATTCAGGCTCTGCACCAGCTCCCGGGGCGGCAGGCAGACCAGGGGAGAGGCCGCGACCCGCCCCCCTTTACCCCGGCCCTCGGCCCCGGCCGGGGAGACCTCCTCCGCGGCCACCCGGAGCTTCACCTGGCGCACCTGCACCTCCAGGCGGCCATCCCGATCGTCCCTGGCCAGAACTTCCCCGGTCAGCCCCAGGGCCGGCAAAAAGACCTTCTGGCCGGGGCCGTATTCCGGGGAGGGCGGCGGCGTCGAGGTCGGAGCGGGGCTCAGCCCCTTGAGCAGATCGGCCTGGCGCCGGGAGAACTCGTGGCGCAGCCGCCCCCAGGACTCACCGCCGCCCTGCAGGCGCTTGACGATCTCCTTAAATTGTCGCTCAGCCTCCTGGATGGCCGCCAGGGCTGCCTGCTTCACTTCATTTTCGAGGCGGCGCCGCTCCAATTCCAGATGGCGGCGCGCCTCCTCCAACTCCCGGGCCTGGGACTCCGTCTCCCGGGCCCGGGCAGCCAGCTCCGCCTCCCGGCGGGCCAGTTCCTGCTGGGCCGCCTCCACTTCCGAAAGCAGACGGTAGGCCCGAAGCTCGTCCTGGTCGAGATAACGCTCCGCCTGGGCCAGAATCTCCGGACTCAAACCCAGTTCCCGGGCGATCTTCAAGGCGTTGGAGGCGCCCACCACCCCGTAGGCCAAACGGAAGGTGGGGCGCCGGGTCTCTTCATTAAAGACCACCGCCACGTTCTCGAATCCCGTGGTGCGCTGGGCAAAGCCCTTGAGCAAGGGGAGGTGGGTGGTAGCGGCCCCGTAAGCGCCCCGCTGGTAAAAGGCCTGGAGCAGGGCCAGGGCCAGGGCCCCGCCTTCGGTGGGGTCGGTGGCCGTGCCCAACTCATCCATGAGGATCAAGGCCCGCTCCGGCAGGGAATCGAGCATTCCCAGGGCCCTTTTTAAATGGGCCGAAAAGGTGCTCAGGTCCTGATGCAGGTCCTGGGGATCGCCGATGTCGGCAAAGATCTCCGCGAAGGGGCAAAACTCGCTGCCTTCGGCTACCGGGATGGGGATGCCGCTCTGGGCCATCACGGCGAGGAGACCCAGGGTCTTCAGGGCCACGGTCTTGCCGCCGGCGTTGGCTCCGGAAATGATGAGCCAGCGTCTCGCCGGGGTAAGCGAAAGATCGATGGGCACCACCTCAGGGGCCCCGGGGGTCTCCCGCTGGCGCTGCACCAGCAAGGGGTGGCGGGCAAGCCTGAAATCCACGCCGCCGCGGCTCTGCCAGATTGGCTCCCGGCAGCCAAAGTCCCGGGCAAAGAGCACCTTGGCCTGGATGGTGTCCGCTTCCGCTAAAGTTGCCAGCGTCTCCCGAATCTCTGACAAACAATCCCGCAGCAGGTCCGTCAGGCGGCGCAGGACTGCCTCCTCTTCCCGCTTTTCCCGGTTGTGCAGCAGGTTGAGGGCATTGTTGTGCTCCACGATGGCCAGGGGCTCCAGGAACAGGGTGGCCTTGGTCTGGGACTGATCGTGGATGATCCCGGGAATGGCCCCCCGGTGGTCGGCCTTCAGGGGGATGACGTAGCGCCCGTGACGCTGGGAGATGATGGGGTTTTGCAGGGCCTCCTGGTATTCCGGGCGGAAAAAGGTCTGTTTGATCAGGCGGTTGACTTGCTGGCGGGTGTCCGTCAGTTCCTGGCGCACCTGAGCCAGGGCGGGGCTGGCCTGGTCCAGGATGAAATTATTGGGGCTGATGCACTGTTGAATCGCGGACTTAAGGCGGGAGAGGTCTTTAAGCCCGGCCGCCAGTCGGGACAGGTGGGGAGCCAGGTCCGGCGCCAGGTCGAGATAATGGCGTAGATGCCCGGAGAGGCGCAATACCTGCAAAATCTCGGTGAAAGCCTCAGGGGGCAGGAGGCTGCCACGCACCATGGCCTTGGCGAGCCAGGGGGCCAGGTCGGGGAAATCGCTTAGGGGCGCGGCTCCCTCCCGGTTCTCCAGTTCCTGCCATTCCCGAATCTGGTGAAATTTTATCCGAAGCTGGCCTAAGTCGGCCACGGGGGTAAGGCTCTCGAGAAACCCCCGGCCCAGGGGAGAGACCGCGTAGTGCTGCACGACCCGGATGAGCCCTGGAAACTCCAGGGCGCTCAAGGATTGCTCTGTCATAGCACTCCAGGTCTAAATGGATGGAAAGGATTAAGAACTAAGGCGCCCCCGCGCCATCTCCTGGATCACCTTGCCGTCGGCCCGACCTGCCAGGCGGGCCATAACGGCCTTCATCACCCGTCCCAGGTCCTTGGGCCCCGATGCCCCCAATTCATCAATGATCCCGGTTACTTCAGCTTCGCACTCTTCGGTACTCAGTTGTTTGGGCAAAAAAGAGAGGAGGACGCTGAGCTCCTCCTCTTCTTTTTTGGTCAGGTCGGGCCGCCCGGCTTTGGCGTATTCGGCCATGGCTTCCCGACGTTGTTTTGCCTGGGTGGCGACCACCGCCAGCAGTTCGTCTTCGGAAAGGCTGCGCTTCAACTCCACCTCCCGATAGCGAATGGCGCTTTTCAGCAGCCGCAAAGTGGACGCCGCCAGCGGCTGTCGTCCCTTGAGCGCCTCTTTGAAGGTCTGCTCCAGCCGTAGATAAAGGGAGGTCATGAGCCCTCGATCTTCCGCAGCTTCTTTAAAGCCCGCTTCTTGGCCGCTAGGACCTTCTTCTTCCGTTTGATACTGGGTTTTTCGTAGTGTTCCCGTTTACGAATCTCAGAGAGAATCCCGGCCTTTTCGCATTGCTTCTTAAACCGCTTTAAGGCAACCTCGAAAGGTTCGTTGGGTTTTACCCTGACGCCGGGCATCCATTTCGCCTCCTCCCGTTGTCAGATGACACCTATCGCTGGTAACCTCCCCCCTTAGCAGTCGCGTTTCCAGTAGTGACGAGGGCGATAAGGTGATGGTTCTGAACCGGATATGGTTTATCATCTGTACCGAAACTGTCAAGAGTTTTTTTTCTTCGGAAAATGTAAGATTGCACCCGCGAGCCATATAATCTATAAGTCTAGGGAATGGTGGCCTCAGGGCGCCTCACGCTCTTGCAAAAAACCCCGGAGGCGCCGGCGGAAAAGCTCCGGAAAGGCTGTTTATGCACCCCAAAGCCATGAATTCCCTGGTCCTGGCCGGTCTCCTGCTGCTGGTGCTGGCCGGCTGCGTCACCGTCAAGGTGAGCCTCTTCGAAGAGGCCAAGCCCCTGAAGGAAACGACTATCTCCGGCTATGGCAGGGACAAGGTCCTGCTCCTGGATATTTCCGGGATAATCCTGGAGGGCCCCCAGCGCTTCCTGGCCCTCTCCAAGGGGATCACTTCCCCCAGCCAGGTGAAGGAAGAACTGGAGAAGGCCGCCAAGGACAGCCACATCAAGGCCGTGGTCCTGAGGATCAACTCCCCGGGAGGCACGGTGAGCGCCGCGGATGTAATTCTCCATGAATTGCAGAACTTCAAGGCGGAGCGCCGGGTGCCGCTGGTGGTCTGCCTGGAGGGTATGGCCGCCTCCGGCGCCTATTACGTGGCGCAGGCCGGGGACACCATCATGGCCTATCCCACCTGTATCACCGGGTCCATCGGGGTCATCGCCATGAAATTCAACCTCCGGGGGTTGATGGACAAGGTGGGGGTGGATGCCGATGTGGTGAAGACTGGGGTCTGGAAGGATTTCTGGTCGCCCTTCCGGGCGGCCACCCCCAAAGAAAAGGAGATGATGCAGCAAATCATCGGGGAATTTTACCGCAAATTCATGACGGTAGTGGCCCAGGGTCGTAACCTGAGCCTCCAGGAGGTCCAAAAGGTGGCCGACGGCCGCATCTTCACCGCCTCCCAGGCCAAAGACCTGGGACTGCTGGATAAGATCGGCTATCTGGATGAGGCCCTGAAAGAAGCCCAGGAGAGGGCCGGGCTGAGCCGCGCCAAGGTGGTGCGTTACCAGCGCCCGGACAGCTACCGCCCCACCATCTATTCCCTGCTCCCCGAGTTGGAGGCGGCCGGTCCCCAGTTTCTCTATCTCTGGCTGGCCGGAGAGACCTGAGGAGGCGAGGGTTTTACGATTAATTGGCAATGACCGCCGAGATAAATGAAACTGGACAGAATGAAGCAAAGTGTTTAGTTAGGAAAACATTAGGAGTTGAAAACACCTACGGAATAAATGGAACGAGCGTTTCTTGGAGATTCATATGATGCTGTTAAACGCATGTGGCAAGAATTGCTTGCTGACTGGGCACCTCTTTATGCAGAACCTCGATTTACCCCAAAAAAATCCGTCCTGATTTTGAGAAACTGACAAGAATATTAATGTTGAAAGATCAACGCCCAGGTTGTTATTCTATTCTTAATGATCCATGTACAGGTATTAGATTGCCAAGTAGTCCGAAAAAATCAGAGGGGCAAAAACCAGTTTCGAATAGAGACTATTATCAGGCAAATAAAAAATGGCGCTCAGTGTGTGGTTACTTTTGATCAGAGTATTTACCGGAACATTGGAATGAAGCCCAAGGAACAGCGTCAGGCAAAAATGCGGAGGCTTGCCGAAGACGAGTGTCACAGTTTTTTACTATATTTCTCATGCGCCATTCCTTTTTGCATTTCCAAATAAGGAAGCTGTTAAGAGAGTTGAAGGAATATTGAAGGCGGAAGGGATTCCACAGAACCGCATAGAGAAAATCTCGTAAAGAAAACCACCCCCCGCCAGATAGGATTCCTTTTTTATCCCCTCTCCCCCGATGGGGAAGAGGGTCAGGGTGAAGGGGAATTTAATCTCTTTTCCGCTCCCATTAATAATTTCATGCTTCGGCCGCCAAATCCGATAAGAACGGGTAGAGAGGAGGTCTTGTCCAGGTTTACGCCACGTTTGGGATGTGGTAGAATAAAAAGCGAGGCAGGAAGCCCAGGGTGGAAATCGGCGATTCATGAGTGATCACCCCAAAGACCGGGCCAATGACTTGCCCGGGCCCGGACAAGACGCCCCAGCCCGGGCTGATTTAGGGGACTGCCGCAACGATCAGGCCCGCTTGCGCCGTCTGGCCCGGGAAATCATCTACCGGACCCCGGAAGTCCGCCCGGAAAAGGTGGCGCGATTGAAAGAGGCCATCGAACAGGGCGCCTATGAGATCGATGCCGGCAAGCTGGCCGACATCATTATCGCCGAATTGATCCGGAAGCGGTGAGTCGCAGACTTGGCGCGATTCCGATAAATTACACCCCCCATCCCAGCCCTTCCCCTCAAGGGGGAGGGAGAAAAGACCTTACTTAATCCTCATAGAAGGGGCTGTAGGGTGCGCACTGCGCACCAGCTTCATGCCTTGAAAATAGCGGTGGCCTAAGCGTCCAGGCTGTCCCTGCCGAGCGGGCGCGCAGAAAAATAGGGCGGCCCGTGGCCGCCAAAATTCGGCGGTCACAGCCCGCCCGATAAATGCGGACACAGGCTGGAAGCCTGCGCCACTAAAGGCCCTTTTACCGAAAGGTTTGGTCTGCGCCGCATAGGCGAGACGCCTGTGCCACCAGAAAAAATTACACCCGCCATACCAGCCCTCCCCACTCAAGGGGGAGGGAGAAAAGACCTTACTCAATCCTCATAGAAGGGGCTGTAGGGTGCGCATTGCGCAACCAGCTTCATGCCTTGAAAATAGCGGCGGTCTAAGCGTCCAGGCTGTCCCTGCCGAGCGGGCGCGCAGAAAAATAGGGCGGCCTGCGGCCGCCAAAATTCGGCGGTCACAGCCCGCCCGATAAATGCGGACACAGGCTGGAAGCCTGCGCCACTAAAGGCCCTTTTACCGAAAGCTTTGGTCTGCGCCGCACAGGCGAGACGCCTGTGCCACCAGAAAAAATTACACCCCCACCCCAGCCCTCCCCACTCAAGGGGGAGGGAGAAAAGACCTTACTTAATCCTCATGGAAGGGGCTGTAGGGAGCGCATTGCGCAACCAGCTTCATGCCTTGAAAATAGCGGCGGCCTAAGCGTCCAGGCTGCCCCTGCCGAGCGGCGCGCAGAAAAATAGGGCGGCCTGCGGCCGCCAAAATTCGGCGGGTACAGCCCGCCCGATAAATTCGGATACAGGCTGGAAGCCTGTGCCACTAAAGGCCCTTTTACCGAAAGTTTTGGTCTGCGCCGCACAGGCGAGACGCCTGTGCCACCAGAAAAAATTGCACCCCCCATACCAGCCCTCCCCACTCAAGGGGGAGGGAGAAAAGACCTTAATCCTTAGGTAAGATAATCCTCGGACGGTACATTAAATTTTTGCCGGCCAGGGCTCGCCCAGCCTTAATGAGCAGGGCCGCCGCCTCCTCCACCTCGGCCCGGGTGGTGGGCCGGCCCATGCTGAAGCGCACCGCGCCCCGGGCTCGCTCCGGACTCACCCCCATGGCCGCCAGGACCGGGGAGACGGTTTCCCGGCCGGCGTGGCAGGCGGACCCCAGTGAGGCGGCTACCTCCGGGACCCTGGCCAGCAGTTCGCCCCCGGAAATCCCGGGAAAGGAGACATTCAGGGTGTTGGGCAGGCGTTCGGTTTCCGGGCCGTTCAGGGCCAGGCCGGGGAAGCCGGCTCGCAGCCGAACCAAAAGCAGGTCCCGCAGGCCTTTAAGGTGGGCGGCGCCGGCCGCCGCTCCCCCCTCCCGGACCAGGCGGCAGGCCTCACCTAGGGCCACGATATAGGGAATATTTTCAGTGCCGGCCCGGCGCCCGCCTTCCTGGGAGGCCCCGTGGAGCAGAGGGGTGAGGGTGGGCTCCCGGCCCCGGCGCACGAACAGCGCCCCCATCCCTTTGGGGGCATAAAACTTATGCCCCGCCACGGTGAGAAAATCCACCGGTAGCTCACTCAAGTCCACCTTGACCTTGCCCACGCTTTGGGCGGCGTCGGTATGCAGCGGCGCCCCGGCCTCCCGGGCCACTGCGGCCAATTCGGTTAGGGGCTGGAGCGCCCCGGTCTCATTGTTGGCGTGCATGATGCTGATCAGGATGGTGTCGGGCCTTAAGGCCCGGCGCAGCTCATCCGGGTCCACCCGGCCTTGCCCGTCCACCGGCAGCACCGTCAGCGGAAAACCCCGGGACTCCAGAAACCGGCAGGGGGCCAGCACCGAGGGGTGTTCGCTGGCCGCGGTGATGATTCGCCCCGCTCCCCGACTAAGGGCCACGCCCTTGAGGACCATGTTGTTGGCTTCGGTGGCCCCGCTGGTAAAGACGATCTCCTCCGGGGCGCAGTTCAAGAGCGCCGCCACTTCCCGGCGGGCCTGGTGCATGGCGTCGCTTGCCCTGAGCCCCAGAGGATAATCGCTACTCGGGTTGCCGAACTCCGGCCTCAGGAAGGGCTGCATGGCCCGGGCCACCTCCGGGGCCACCGGGGTGGTGGCGTTGTAGTCCAGGTAAATCATGGCCTCTCCTCTTGTTGGTTCGCTGCCCTCTTGGATTGACACCGCCTTCCAGCCTCTGCTATTTTAACATGAAAAGGGCCTGGCCGGTGGGGAATCCTGGGACCGCTGGTGGCCGTTATCTATCATGAGCCATACCTTGTCCCCCAATTTCTACCGCCTGGGCCGCTGGTTTTGCCGCCAGACCCTGGGGCGTTATTTCTCCCTGGAGGTCCGGGGCCTGGAAAACCTGCCGGCCCAGGGGCCGGTCATCATCTGCCCCAAGCACCAGCGTTGGGAGGACATCC
>JBEKDQ010000076.1:0-9968 GCA_050014275.1 Desulfobaccales bacterium
GCGCCTGTGGGGTCGCCGAAGTGGACGGCGTCTCCCGGCAAGTCCGTCTGGACCTGGTCCCAGAAGTCTCCCTGGGAGACTATATCCTGATTCACGCCGGCCTGGCCATCGCCCGGGTGGACCAGGAGCAGGCCCAGGAGACCCTCTCCCTGTTGCGGAGCCTGGCCGATGAAGCTTATTGATGAATTCCGCGACAAAGACCTGGTCCAGGAAATCGTAGTGCGCATCAGGCAGTTGACTCATGGCCCCGCGACTGTCATGGAGGTCTGCGGCACCCACACCATGGCCGCGGCCCGCTTTGGCTTGAAGTCCCTGTTGCCGGAGGGGTTGCGGCTCATCTCCGGCCCCGGCTGCCCGGTGTGCGTCACGGCCCAGGATGACCTGGACGCCTTCCTGGCCCTGGGTGGCGAAGTCAATGTGGTGCTCACCTCCTTCGGCGACATGCTCCGGGTCCCAGGCAGCCAGACCTCCTTGGAAGAGCGCCGGGCCCAGGGCGCCGAGGTGCGGGTGGTCTATTCCCCCCTGGACGCCGTGGACCTGGCCCGGCGGGAACCCGGAAAGCAGGTGGTTTTTTTCGGGGTGGGGTTCGAAACCACCATGCCCGCAGTGGCCCTGGCCATCCGCCTGGCCGCGCAGCAGCGGCTCGAGAACTTCTCGGTCCTCTGCGTGCATAAGACCATGCCCGCCGCCCTGCGGGCCCTGCTGGCCAGCGGTGAGGCTCGGGTTTCGGGCCTCCTCTGCCCCGGGCACGTCACCACCATCATCGGGGCCGGCGCCTACGATTTTATCCCCCGGGAATTCGGCATCCCCTGTGCGGTCGCCGGTTTCGAACCCCTGGACATGCTGCTCGGCCTGGAGGCGATTCTGCTCCAGATCCATCAAGGCCGGCCCCGGGTGGACAACGTCTATGGCCGGGCGGTCCAAACCCAGCCCAACCCCCAGGCCCAGGCCCTGCTGGCGGAGGTCTTTGCCCCCAGCGACGCCCACTGGCGTGGTCTGGGAATCATTCCCGGCAGCGGCGTGCAAATTCGCCAACCTTACGCCCGCTTTGACGCCCGCACCAGGTTTCCCGGGGTTTGGCGGCGGCTGACCCCGCCTTTAAATCCCTCGCCGTGCCGCTGTGGCGAGGTGCTGCGAGGGGCGCTGCGTCCCCAGGAGTGCCCCCTGTTCCAGCAGGCCTGCACTCCCGCCCAACCAGTAGGACCCTGCATGGTCTCCAGCGAAGGGGCCTGCGCCGCCGCCTACCGGTATGATAGGTAAGTTGCTGCTGGCGGATTTCGGTTTGTTAAACGGTTACAGTAGTGTTCCGGCAACAAAATTGGATGAAGAAACTTACATTATCTTGCGATCTTGCGGCAAAACTCTAGACCATAGTAATTTCAACAATATCAACATATTATACCGTACAAGCAAATCGGGGTGAGGGGTGGCTTCATACTGTTTCCGTAGGGGCGGACCCAGATGTCCGCCCTGTAGAGGCGGGTTTAAAACCCGCCCCTACTGCCCACCATTTCATAGGGGGCGCACACCTGGGCGCGCCCCTTAGAGATGGAATAATGCAAATGGCGAGATGCGCTTCGCTTTCCCGCCCTACGGGCTAAGTTTAAACATCTCTAATCCCTGCCCCATAGCAAAAATCTTGCCGTACACTACTGAAACAGCAGCCAAAGGAGCGAGGCCGGAGGCGAGGAATCTTCTGCAAGGATAGGGGCTGGGAATCATGTCCGGAGAGACCAGAGACGAAAACCGCAAACCGCTGAAACAGGTCCTTCTCAGCCACGGCGCCGGGGGCCGGGAGATGACCATGCTCATCGAGCAGGTCTTTCTTTCCCGCTACGGCTCCAAAAATTTTTCGGGGGACGACAGCGCCACCCTGTTCCTCGGTTCCCACCGCCTGGCCTTCACCACCGATTCCTTTGTGGTGGACCCCCTGTTCTTTCCAGGAGGCGACATCGGCCGCCTGGCGGTGTCCGGCACGGTGAACGACCTGCTCACCGCCGCGGCCCGGCCCCTGGCCCTGTCCGCCTCCTTCATCCTGGAAGAGGGGCTGGAGATCGACTCCCTGGCGGCCATCGCCGCCTCCATGCAACAGACCGCGGATGAATGCGGGGCCACCATTGTCACCGGCGATACCAAGGTGGTCCCCAGGGGCTCGGCGGACAAGGTCTTCATTACCACCGCCGGGGTGGGCCTGGTCCTACGCCCCGGGGTTTCCGGAGCCGCCGCGGTCCCGGGGGACAAGATCATCCTTACCGGTTCCGTGGGCGATCACGGCACCGCGGTGATGCTGGCCCGGGAAAAGCTCCTCAACGGGGAGGCCATTGAAAGCGACGCCGCCCCCCTCACCGACCTGGTGCTGAACCTCATCGAGTCAGGCTGTGCGATCCATGCCATGCGGGATCCCACCCGGGGCGGCATTGCCGGCTCTTTAAACGAGATCGCTCGTCAATCCCGGGTGTCCATGGAGATCGAAGAGGCCCTCATCCCGGTCAAGCCGGCGGTAGCCGCGGCTTGCGAGGCCCTGGGGCTGGAGGTCTTCCAGGTGGCCTGTGAAGGGAAGATGCTGGTGATAGTGGCCCCAGAGGATGCCGGCCGGGCCGTGGAGATCATTCAGGGGAGCCGCTACGGCTCCGGGGCCCGTCTCATCGGCGAGGTGGGGGCCCAACCGTCCGGACGGGTGACCATCCGCACCAGCATCGGCACCGCCCGCCTCCTGGACCCCCCTTCCGGGGATCTGCTGCCCAGGATTTGTTGAGGAAAAAGGACTGGGCGAAGGGCTAAGTCCTTCGCCTGGCGGCGCCTTTCTCATTTCCTACCTTGGAGCTATAAATTTTCCGGAATTATCTGCTTGACACCGGATAATTCCGAAATTTTCTTGCAAAACCAAAATACTCCTATTATATTTGGTTGCAGGTTAATGGGGGGGGGCAGCGGCCAGCCATTTTCCGGGGGGAAAGTGGCCTGTTCACCATCTGCGGATCAGGGAATAAAGCCTGAGATATTTTTGGGTTTCGGAGGAAATCCGGTGCCCGGCATATCAGTTTTTTCTTTCTTTTTTTTCCCAACCTATTGAAAAACCATGGCACCCTCCATATCTATATAAAAGCAGTGTAGGCCGGGTCCAAGGGGACCAGGGCTGAAGGCATCTGCGAAAACCTGAACGGTCAAGAAGGAGGAGTCTATGCGAAAGCCGGTTCTCTGGGTAATAGCCGCAGTGTTCCTGGGAACAGCGTTATTTGAGGCCCCCCACAGCGCCTGGGCCCAAGAGGGGCAAAAGATTTATGCATCCAGGTGTGCCGCTTGCCATGGAGAGAATGGGGACGGCAAGGGCGCCTTGTGCAAGAACTTCAACCCTGGTCCCTGCAATTTCACCGATCCCAGTTTCTGGCAGGGAGACGTCAATAAAAAGATTGCCGACGCCATTAACCTGGGTAAGAAACCAATGCTTCCGATTAAAATGACTCCCGATGAGATCAAGGCGGTTACCGAATATATGACTAAATCTTTCAAAAAATAGAGAACTTTTGCTTTTTGGTAAGGGGGGAGCATCTCAAAAATAGATCCCTCCCTCAAAATCGGAAGTGGCCGGGGGCAAGAGAAATGGTGAGGATGGAAACCCCATTCCTGCTCATCGTTTTTCTGATGTTCGCCTCAATACTGGCCACGACCGTGTTCGCCGGGCCTCCTTTCCTGACCGATGACCCGGAACCGGTGCCCTTCAAAAACTATGAAGTTTACCTGTTTTCCACTGTCGATGCTACTGGCAAAAGTACCAACGGCACGGGACCTGCCTGTGAATTCAATGTGGGGGCGCTTCCCAACCTGCAAGTCCACCTGATCCTTCCCCTCGCCTTTACTGCCCCGCAAGTTGGACCAGGCGCTTATGGGTTGGGTGATATGGAGTTCGGCCTAAAGTATCGTTTTATCCAGGAAGCAGATTATCGACCCATGGTGGGGGTCTTTCCCTTGCTGGAAATCCCGACGGGAGACGCCGGGCAGGGCTTGGGAAACGGCAGGGTTTGGACGAAGCTGCCGGTATGGTTGCAAAAAAGCTGGGAACCCTGGACGACCTACGGGGGAGGCGGCTATGCCATCAATAATGGCGAGGGAGCGCGCCATTACTACTTCGGCGGCTGGCTGCTGCAACGTGATTTCGGCGAGCGGCTGACCTTGGGCGGGGAGATTTTCGCCCAGGGGAAGAGCGGCGACGATATTCGTTCCTTCGCAGTGTTCAATTTGGGAGGCTTCTTCAAAATCACCCCGAACTTTCAGATCCTCTTTTCGGGCGGCCACACCCTGGCAGGCGGCGACCATACGATCGCTTACTTGGCTCTTTACTGGACCGGAGGGTTCGGCATAAAGGCAACGGATACAGGGCCTTATTAGGTCTGATTATTTTAATTAAAACGGATAGCGGCAAGCCTGCTTTCCCGCTTTGTGTTCTTGCTCCTCTGAGCCTGGCTATGGTGGGGAGGTTTTCCGTGATGAAACTTGGATTTGCCCTTGCGGGGGCCACCGCATTGGCTTAAGGGGACGCCGGAGGAGAAGCTTGCAGCGCTGGAAGGAATCCAGGAAGCGCTGGGGTCGGTCATGATCGAGTACAACTACCGCGCCACGACCATGTTCTTTGCGGCAAAAGGCGGCAACTGGGACCTGGCCAGCTACGAGCTTAAAGAGGCAAGGGAGATCCAGGAGGTAGTGAGACGACCCGGAAAAATTTTGCCGAATCCCTGAAGGCCTTTGAAAAAGCCTACCTGGATGAAAAGGTGGAACCTCATCTTCCGGGGAAATTGGACCAATTGCCACCCTGAACCGTTCAGCTTGACAGGACCAGGTGGAGACCTATATTATCTGTTAAATAAATACCCATAACTGGTTTGCTATGCAGAGACGTGGATTTTTAAAGCTGTTGGCCTCTATCCTGGGATTAAGCGCCGTCGGCGCTTTTGCCTATCCCCTGTTCCGCTTTCTGCTGCCCGTTGAGGCAGCGCTGGTGGCAAAAAACCTCATCATCCCCAAAGGCGAGGTCCCGGTAAATACCACTAAAGATCTGATGTTCGGCGGCACCCCGATAATCATCCTCGACATTCCTGACAAGGGATACCTGGCCTTTTCCAAGGTCTGCACCCATCTGGGCTGTCTGGTGAAATTTGATAAAGATCGGCAGGAGTTCATCTGCCCTTGCCATGCGGGCACCTTCGACCTGGAGGGGAACGTGGTGTCCGGCCCGCCGCCCAAACCTTTGCGGAAGTTTGCCGTGAGGGTGGAAGGCGATAACCTCGTAATCGGGTGACAAGATGATGCCAAGGCTGAGGGAATGGCTGGAGATCAGGATCGGCCTCGACGAACTGGTCCGCTCGCAGCTCACCGATTACCGGGTTCCCAAAAATATCAATATCTTTTACACCCTGGGCATCGTCGCCCTTGCAGCCTTTGTTTTCCAGGCCTTCACCGGCATCTTGCTGATGTTCTACTACATTCCCGATGACAAGGACGCCTTTCAAACTGTTCAGTTTATCATGAACCACGTGCCTTACGGCTGGCTCTTCCGCCTGATGCACGTGATGGGAGCCAATCTCATGGTGGCGGTGGTCTTTCTCCATATGGGCTCCGTCTTTTTCCTGGGCTCCTATAAGAAACCCAGGGAGCTCACCTGGATGGTGGGGGCCTTGATGTTGCTCACTGTCCTGGGCTTTACCTTGAGCGGCTACCTCCTGCCCTGGAGCCAGTTGAGTTTCTGGGCCACCACGGTGGTGACCGATATCCCCTCCGCCTTTCCGCTGGTGGGAGGGTTGATTAGCAAAATTCTAAGGGGAAGTGAAAACGTTTCGGGGGTCACCCTTGACCGCTTCTTTGCCCTGCACGTCGCCTTTTTCCCTTTCCTGTTCTCGACCCTCTTCGCCCTGCACGTCTTCTTGGTGAGGAGAATCGGCATCTCCGCGCCTCCCTCTGACTCCCAGGCGCCGGAGGAGTGGAAGGAATTCCGCCATGAAAGCCATCCCGACGGGCCTCCCTTTTACCCCGATTTTGTTTCCAAAGAAGTCTTCATGGTGATAATTTATCTGATTGTGATGTTTGCCCTAATCTCCCTGATGCCGGCCTTATTCATTCCCCACGACGCCCGGATTGCGGCCGATCCCCTCAATACCCCCGAACATATCAGGCCGGAATGGTATTTTCTGGCTCCCTATGAAATGCTCAAACTGATTCCCAATAGATTTCTGGGGATCGCCTTGCAGTTGGTCCTGGTGATGGTTTTTATTTTCTGGCCTCTTATGGATAAATCGGAGAAGACCAACATCCTGAAGAGGCCGTTAATGCTGGCCACCTTCCTGGGAACCATCGTGGTCTGGATAGTACTCACCATCTGGGGGGCTCGCTGATGCGCTCCCTGCTCACGATGATCTGCCTCCTTTGCCTGGTTTCGGTCTCCGAAGGGGCCTGGACTGAGTTATTACAGAAAGAGTTCCCCAAGACTCCGTGGGCCCAGAGACCCAGGGTTGAGCAAACCGTCTGTATCGACTGCCACGACTCTGACTTGGTGAGGCCCGAATATAAGGCGGTTCCGGCGGAGTGGCGCAAGAGCGTGCATTACCGGAACGGGGTTTCCTGCCAGGACTGCCACGGCGGCGACCCCAAGGACGCCGCCAGGTCCATGGCGCCGGGGAGCGGGTTCCTGGGGGTGCCGAAACCCAAAGAGATTCCGGAATTCTGTGGGAAATGCCATTTGGGCATCGAGAAAAACTACCTGGAAAGCGGCCACGGCAAGGCCTTTATGACTACCGGCACGGGGCCGAATTGTGTCCTCTGCCACCATTCCCATGATATCCAGAAGGCCAGCATAGGGATTATCAACCCAAAATTATGTGGAATTTGCCATACTTATGACCGCGCCCGGGAGATGAAGGCGGCCCTGTTGCTGACCGAGGCGAAGATCAATGAGATCAATGGCAATCTACAGACCTTGACGGCCGGATTGATAGACACCCAGGATGAGGAACAGACCCTTTTCCGGACCCAGGCGGAGTACAGGACCCTGTTTCATAGCGTGGATGTGAATCTGGTAAAGGCTAGAACCGTGGAGTTCGCCAAGAAGCTGGACGCTCTTAGCCAACAGGTTGGTAAGGGTTTTAAGGAGTTGAAATTCCGCCAGAACTTTTCCACCCTCATCTTGCTGATTTTTGTCGGCTTGGGGATCACGTTCTTCTTGTGGGGCCGGCGACCATAATAACCTGATCTTAGTTGGCTGGCGCCCACCCGGTGGCATCCAGGTTCTTCCACCCGCCCCGCCACGCATCGTGGCAGGCGCTTATTGCTTCTTCTTGAACCTTTCTGCCATTTTCCTCCAGATGGATTCCATATAGAGGTAAAATACCGGGGTGATATTTAGGGTTAAAGAGTTGGAAGATGAGGAGGCCGCCCACCACGGAAGCCCGGGCTATTGTGAGATCATTCATTCCCGGTACTTGAGAGAGTAGTTATCAGATAGCTGTTAAGGAGCTACGTTGGGTTACCTATTTCATATAAGGTATCCCTGAAGACTTGAAAACTCTTGGAAGTATTGCGTGCTGGGTCCATAAATTTGATATTTTTCGCGCTGCCTCAAACTTAGGTAAACCGCCGCGATAATAGCCTGCTCTTTGCAATACTCGCTAATCGCTCTAAGGCCTCCCATGTCCTTTCAATTGCATCGGGGTTGCGATATTTCGATTTTTTATCCAATGTTTCAGGGATTCCCGGGTATGCTGTTTTAAGTGCAATTCCATCACCAAAAAACCAAGACTCCAATTCTTCTATGGCTATACGGTTAAGAACTTGAATTTTTCCACTAGTGTTGGGATTAGACCTGGTTGATCATCCTTCTCCAGACCCACTGAAAAGCATTCTGACAAGAAGGCGAACACATCGCATATGGTGGTTTTCCCGCTGCCATTGGGACCCAGGAAAACGGTTAATGGAGTAATATTTCTTAATTCTGTATCTCGCAAGGCTCGGTAGTTCTTTACACGCAGGGATTCAATCCGCGGAACAGATATTCTACGGGGTTTTTGATTAGTCATGCGAATTCTCCCTGCCATATTTACTCTAGGCCCAATGCTTCAAACCATCATAATTCATCATAGCATTTTATATCTTAAAGGAAAAAGGCAAAATTCCTTACATCTTAATATTCCCTTTTTATAGCACTTGTTTTTCCTAGGCCACGTGCTTCTGGAAGCGCAGCACCGCCAGGGCCAGCATGATCAGGCCCAGGACCGTCATGGCGGCCATCTCCTGCCACAAGAGGTCCATGCCGGCGCCCTTGAGAAAGATGCCCCGGACCACAATGATAAAGTAACTCAGGGGGTTGAGCAGGGTGAGGTACTGAAAGAAGGGCGGCATGTTGGCAATGGGGAAGATGAGGCCCGAGAGCATGATGGCCGGGGTCAGCACGAGGTTGCCCGCCATCATCGCCTGCTGCTGGGTGGCGGCAATGGTGGAGATCAACAGCCCCACCCCCACGGAACTGAAGAGAAAGGCGACGGTCCCCAGCATCAGCACCCATATCTGGCCCCGAAAAGGGACTTCGAACCATAGGACACCCACCAGGGTCACCAGGAGGACGTTCCCCAGGGAGATGAGGACAAAGGGGATGGTCTTTCCCAACATCAGCTCGACGCTCCGAATGGGGGTCACCAGGATCTGCTCCAGGGTGCCGATCTCCTTTTCCCGCACCACTGACAGCGCCGTGAGCATCAGGGAGATGAGCAGCACCACCAGGGCGATGACCCCGGGCACCATGGAGTAGCGGGAAATCAGATTGGGGTTGAACCAGGCCCGGGCCTCAACGCTCAAAGGAATGCCCGGTTTCCCAGTCCACCCCACCCCCTGGCGTTGGAAGCGCGATACCAACTGCTCCTGGGAATAATCCCCGATGACCGTACTGGCATAGCGGCTGACGATGAGGGCGGCGTTGGAATCGGTGGCGTCCACGATCACCTGGACCTGGCCGGTTTTCCCCTGGCGCAGTTGCCTGGCGAAATCCCACTGGATCCACAGGGCCATGGTGATCTGGCCCCGGTCGATCAGGTCCAGAAGTTCCCGCCGGCTGTTGAGATAATATTTCACCTGGAACCAATCGGTGGAGTTGAACCGGTGGATGAGCCTCCGGCTCTCCATGGTGCGGCTTTCGTCGAAAATGGCGGTGGACACGTGCTTGATGTCGAAATTGACCACGTAGCCATAAACCAGGAGCTGCACCAGGGGCGGCACGATGAGAAAAAAGCGGAGCTTCTTATCCCGCCAGACCTGGATGAATTCCTTGATGATGATGTGCCGGATGCGTCGGAACATGGCTTTTGTAGCTATCAGCTTTCAGCTTTTTGATGTGACGAGGTTAACATTGATAGCATCCTCGTTCTCAAGCTCCCGCTTGGGAACACCCTTTGTCTTGCCCAACTCCGGCTTGGCCCCGGTAGCCGCGGTGGGGCGGGATTCCCTGCTTGCCGCCTTGATGGTGCAAATAATCTCCTTCTTTGAAAGGTAACCACCGTAAAGAAAAAGGTGCCACCCGGCGTTTTGGATCTCAGGTAAGTGGGCATTTTTAAGGAATTGGTGGGCGGTGACATTGTTTTTTGCTTTAAGCTGACTGCTGACAGCTATTAATGAACCTTCTTCACAAATTTGCGGATGGCCAAGAGCACAAATAATGAGGCGGCGCCGCCCAGCATCAGGGCGCTGGGCCACAGCACCCCAAGGCCGAGGCCTTTGAGATAAATCCCCTTGGAGATGGTCACCAGATAGCGGGCCGGCACGATGAAGGAGACGATCCGTAAAGGTAGAGGCATCAGGTAAATGGCGAAGACGAATCCTGAGAGCAGAAAAGACGGCAAGAAGGTGCTGAGCATGGCCATCTGGAAGGCCTGCAACTGGCTTTCGGCGCTCACCGAGATGAGCAGCCCCTGCCCCAGGGTGGCGATGAGAAACAG
>JBEKDQ010000077.1:0-9949 GCA_050014275.1 Desulfobaccales bacterium
CCCAGGCAGAGAGCCCCTGGGCCAGGAAACCGCCGATGAGGCCGGTGAGGACGTCGCCGGTACCGCCGCTGGCCAGGGCCGGGTTGCCGGTGGGGTTAAGGCTGAGGCGGCCGTCCGGGGCGGCCACTATGGTCTGGGCCCCCTTGAGGACCAGCACCGCCCCGTATTGGGCGGCGGTCTCCCGGGCCACCGCCAGCCGCCGGGACTGCACCTCTTTCACGGAGCAGCCCAACAGGCGGGCCAGTTCCCCGGGATGGGGAGTGAGAATGCGAGGGGCGGCGGCCCCCAGGTTTTTGGTTTTGTTGTTTAGGGGCAGACCAGAGGGGTCCCCGGCGAGGGCGTTGATCCCGTCGGCGTCCACCACCATGGGGCGATCCAACCGCTGCACCAGGGTCCGCACCAATTCCCGGGTCTCCGGGTGGGTTCCCAGGCCCGGCCCCAGGGCCAGGGCGGCGCAACCCCTGGCAAAGGCCTCAATGGGCTCCAGGGCCCGGCGCCCCAGGGCCCTGGCCTCTTCAGCCTGGGGCAGGGGCAGGGTCATGGCCTCGGTGATCTTCACCGCCATAATGTCGATGAGGCTCTGGGCGACGCCCAAGGTCACCAGGCCGGCCCCAGCCCGGAGCCCTCCCCGGGAGGCCAGGGCTGCCGCCCCGGTCTTGCCCTCCGAGCCCGCCAATACCAGGAGATGGCCAAAGGTCCCCTTGTTGCTGTCCCAGGGGCGGGGGGGCAGCAGTCCCCGCAGTTCCCGGGCCTCGGCCATCGAAACCTTCGCCTCCCGGGCCAGGTCCGGCGGGACGCTGAGGTCCGCCTGCCACAGGCGGCCCACGTAGCCCCGTCCCGGGGCCATGATCAGGCCGATTTTCGGCCAGCCGCAGGTCACGGTGACGTCCGCCTTGACTGCCACCCCCAGCGCCTCCCCGGTGTCGGCGGACAAGCCGCTGGGCAGATCCACCGCCAGGACCTGCCGCTTAAGGTGATTGACCTGGTGAATGAGGCTGGCCAGCAAGCCGGTCACCGGGGAGTTGAGGCCGGTGCCCAGGAGGGCGTCGACAATAAGGCCGGCCCGGGCCAGGCGGTCCAGGGCCGCCTGGAGATGGGATTCCTCCAGGATCTCCACCACCTCCAGACCCTGGTGGGCCAGGATCTCCAGGTTCACCCGGGCGTCGCCCCCCACCTGGTCCCGCCGGCCCAGCAGGAAAACGGCCACCGGGGTCCCGGCGTTGGCCAGGTAGCGAGCCACCACGAAGCCGTCGCCGCCGTTGTTGCCCCGGCCGGCCAGCACCGCTACCTCCCCGGATAGCTCGGGAAATTCCCGCCGGAGCACCTGATAGGTGGATCGCCCGGCATTCTCCATCAAAACCAGGGAGGGGATCCCCACTTCGGCAATGGCTCGCCGATCCAACTCGCGCATCTCGGCAGCAGTGAGCAGTTTCATGGCTCTCGCCTCATCAGGAAATTTTACCGGCTAAGATAACACACCTGCGAGGGGATTGCCAGGTGTGAGGAGGAAGGGCCTGGAAACCTCCGGCCTGGCAGTAGTGTCCCGCAACAAAAATCCGGCAGTTAATTCTAACAACTATCAACATATTATACCGATGCTCAACCAACCCCCCTCTCCCCCCCATAGGGGCGGGGTTCCCCACCCGGGCGGCGAGACGCCGCCCCTACCGGCGAGGGGAGTTTTTTTTATTTTTTGTAAGGTTTTGTAAGGTAAGGGTGAGGGGTGGCTTCGCCGACTGTCCATACCCCCTTCCCCCTGCCCTTTCCCCCCAAGGGGAGAGAGGGAAAAGCTTGTAAATTCGATGCAATAATTGGCTGTTAGGAATGCCTGAGTTCAAACAGGTCTCTATTGCCTGCCGCTGAGCAAAAACCTTGCCTGACACTACTGCGGCCCGGATGGATTTGGTCCAGGCCATGACAAATCTGGGTGAAGGTGTTAAACTTATCCATGGCGGAATTTTGGCCGGGAGGATAAGCTTATTGACTCAGGGCTGCTGATTGGTTAAATTTTCAAGATTGATTTTAAGATAAGGCAACGGATTCCTTTTTGGTTATCATCGATTATCAGGCGGGCAATCTCACCAGCGTGGTCAACTCCTTCCAGGCGCTGGGGGTGGATGGCCGGGTGACCCAGGATGCAGCCGAGGTGGCGGCTGCCGACCGGGTAGTGTTCCCCGGGGTGGGAGCGGCTGGTAAGGCCATGGCTACCCTGCGGGAGCTTGGCCTGGACCGGGCCTTGCAGGAGAGCTTCCGGAAAGGCACCCCCATCCTGGGCATCTGCCTGGGAGCCCAGATCATCCTGGAATACAGCCAGGAAAACGAGACCCCCTGTCTGGGGTTGCTCCCGGGCCGCACCCGGGTGCTGCCCGGACAGCCAGGGTTGAAGATTCCCCACATGGGCTGGAACCGCGTCCGCTTCCTTAAGCCGCATCCGGTATTTCAAGGGTTGCCGGAGGAGGCCGAATATTACTTTGTCCACAGTTACTATCCGGAGCCGGCAGAGAAGGCCATGGTTCTGGGAGTAACCGAGTACGCGCTCCCCTTTCCCAGCGTCCTGGGATGGCGCTCGCTGGTGGCTACCCAGTTTCACCCGGAAAAAAGCGGCCGTTTTGGGCTGAAAATCCTGGAAAATTTTCTGGCCTGGGACGGCGCCGATGCTGAGTAAAAGGATCATCCCCTGCCTGGATGTCCGGGATGGCCGCACCACCAAAGGCATCAAGTTCCGCAACAACGTAGACGTTGGCGATCCGGTGGCCATGGCCAGGCTCTATTACGAAGCCGGAGCCGACGAGCTGGTCTTTTATGATATTACTGCCTCCAGCGACCGCCGGGAGATTATGATCGAGGTGGTGCGCCGGGTGGCCGCCGAGATTTTCATTCCCTTTTCGGTGGGCGGCGGCATCCGCAACCTCAACGACATGCGGGCCGTGCTCCTGGCCGGGGCGGAAAAGGTGAGCGTCAACACCGCCGCCATTCAGAATTCCGACCTCATCAGCCAGGGGGCCCGGGCCTTCGGCAGGCAGTGCGTCGTTTTGGGGATGGATGTCAAAAAGGTGGGGGCCTCGGAGGCCATCCCTTCGGGCTACGAGATGGTGATCCATGGGGGGCGCACCCCCACGGGCCTCGACGCCCTGTGGTGGGCCAAGGAAGGCGAACGCCTGGGCGCCGGGGAGATTTGCCTCAATTCCATCGATGCCGACGGTACCCAGGCCGGATATGAGCTGACCCTGACCCGGATGATTTCCCAGGCCGTCTCCATCCCGGTCATCGCCTCCGGCGGGGCCGGCACCCCGGAGCATCTCTACGCAGTCTTGACCAAGGGCCGGGCCGACGCGGTCCTCATTGCCTCCATGGTCCATTACGAGAATTACACCATCAAAGAAATCAAGCAATATCTCCAGAAGCGCGGGATCCTCGTAAGGCTCGCCTGGTAACGGGCGGCCTTTCCTCGATCCGGGAAGCTAACAGTGAGCGACCAGTACGAACTGGAAATTTCTGAGTGTCCGGAAGAGCTGACGGAGATCCTGGAACCGGAGGTAGCCCCGGAAATAGAGGAGAAGGAAGAGCCGGAGGCGGTCCTTCCCATCCCCGCGGATCTCGACCTGGTGCAGCGTTACATCAGGGAGGCGAACCGCTTTGCCCTCCTGACCCCGGTGGAGGAAAAGGCCTTGAGCAGCCAGTTTCGCGAGACCGGGGACCCGGAGGCCGGCTCCCGCTTAATCACCAGCAACCTCCGCCTGGTGATCAAGATTGCCCTGGAGTTTCAACAATATTGGATGAAGAACCTCCTGGACTTGATTCAGGAAGGCAACATCGGCCTGATGCATGCCATCAAGAAGTTTGATCCCTACCGCGGCATTAAGCTCTCTTATTACGCCTCTTTCTGGATCAAGGCCTATATCCTTAAATTCATCATGGACAACTGGAAGCTGGTGAAGATCGGCACTACCCAGTCGCAGCGCAAGCTCTTTTACAACCTGAAACGGGAGAAGGAAAAGCTCCGGGCCCTGGGCTTCGAGCCCGGTCCCAAGCTACTGGCCGATGCCCTCAAGGTGCGGGAGGAAGAGGTTATCGAAATGGACCAACGCCTGGGAGGCTGGGAACTTTCTTTGGACGCTCCTCTGAAGGAAGGCTCCGACGAGTACCACAAGAACTTCCTCCCTGCTACCGAGCCCCAGGTGGAGGAGATCCTGGCCCAGGCAGAGCTGAAAGACCTGTTCCGCAAAAAGCTCTCCCTGTTCCGTCGGGAACTTAACGACAAAGAGCTGGATATCCTGGACTTGCGCCTGCTGGCGGAGAAGCCCCTGACCTTGCAGGAGATCGGCGCCCGGCATCGGATCTCCCGGGAACGGGTGCGCCAGATCGAAGACCGATTGATTAAAAGACTGCGGCAATTCCTCAAGTCAGAAATCTCCGATTGGGAAGATTACCGCAATCCTCTGGGTGATTGACCCCGGGGTCTGGGGGAGGTAGTTTGGCGGCAACGATAGCCACTGGTCAAACCTGCATGGCCCAATGCAGACGAACTTTTAGGGCCAGGGTCGGGCTGGCAATCCTGAGCTTCGGGCTGGCCTTGAGCTTGAGCGGCTGCGCCAGCCTTGCCCTGGGCCCGGGAGCAGCCTCCCCGGAGGACCAGGAAACCTCCAAGGGCCTGGCCTATTACCACTATTTCCAGGCCCAACAAATGCTGCTGGCGGAAGATGAACCCGGGGCCATCCGGGAATACGAGGAAGCCCTCAAACAAAACCCAGAATCGGCCCACCTGGAACTGGAGCTGGCTTCCCTTTATCAGCGCCAGGGGGACATCAAAAAGGCCCTGGCTCACGTGGAAAAGGCTCTGAAGCTGGATCCCCAACAACAGGAGGGCTATTTCCTGCTGGCCGGCCTGCATGTGGGCCTCAACCAACTGGATGAGGCCATCCGGGAGTACGAACATATCCTGGTATTGGACCCGGACAACCGGGAAGCCCGTCTGTTCCTGGCCACCCTCTATGCCCAGCAGAGCCGCTTTCCCCAGGCCATCCGCACCATCCAGGAGATCCTGCGCCTGGAGCCGGATTCGGTGGTGGGCCATTATTACCTTGGCCGCTTCTTCCTGGCAACCGACCACCTGGTGGAGGCGAAACAGGAACTCAACAAGACCCTGAGCCTGGATCCCCAGTTCGTGCCGGCTATTTTCGACCTGGCGTCGATCCTGGAAAGGGAAAAACAGTTCAACCGGGCCCTGGCCATGTACCGCCGGGTCTTGCGCTCTCAGCCCAACAATCCCCGGGCCTGGGGCAACATCGGCCGCCTGCTTTTGATCCTCAACCGCTATGGCGAGGCCCAGAAGGCCTTCGCCACGCTTAAGGAATTTGAGAAAGACAACCCGATGATCCTCTTCAATATCGGGATTATCTTCCTGGAACAGAAACTCCCGGACGACGCCATCAAGGAACTTCGGCCTCTGCTGACCAATCCCCATTTCCAGGATCGGGCCCACTATTATATTGCCCTGGCCCTGGAGGAAAAGGGCGATAACCGGGGAGCCCTCCGGGAATATCAATTGGTGGGCCGCGAGTCGGAGCAATTCGTCCTGGCCCGCATTCGCATGGCCTACCTGCAGTATCACCAGGGGGACAAGGAGCGGGCTCGCCAAATCCTGGAGGACCTCCGGAAACTGGCTCCGGACCAGGAGGAGGTCTATCTCACCAGTTCCTACTTTTATGAAGAGGAAGGCCTTTGGGACCGGGCCATCGAGGTCCTCAAGCAAGGGCTGGAGAAGGTGGGGCGCTCCGAGGAAATCTATTTCCGGCTGGCGATGATCTACGATAAGAAGCAGGAGCGGAATGAAAGCATCACCTATATTAAAAAGGTCCTGGAGATTAACCCGGATAACCCCGATGCCCAGAATTTTCTGGGCTACACTTATGCCGAGCAAGGAATCAACCTGGATGAGGCGGAACGATTAATCCGGGCCGCCCTGCAAGCCAAGCCCGACAGCGGCCAGATCATCGACAGCCTGGGATGGGTCTATTACAAGAAGGGGCAATTGGACAAGGCCCTGGTGGAACTGGAACGGGCCCATCGTCTAATGCCCCAGGATGGCACCGTGACTGAACATCTGGCCGATGTCTACCTGCGCCTGCAACGCAACCGGGAGGCGCTGCGACTCTACCGCCGGGCCCTGGGGCAGGAGGATGCCAATCCCAAGGAACTGCACAAGAAAATCGACAACCTGGAGCAATTGCTACAGGGATCGTCCCTGTGAAACCCGGCAGGATGGCCCGGCTGGTAGTGCTGGCGCTCCTGGCCTGGCTGGGGCTGGCTGGCTGCCGCGCCCTGCCCCTGGCGCCGCCGCCCGCCGTCCTGTCCGCCGAGGAAGTCCTGGCCCGGCTTCATAACCGGCAACATGCCCTGGAATCTTTACAGGCCCGGGGCCGCATCACCTTCCTGAGCCCGGAGCGCAACTACTCAGGCACCATCCTGATCAAGGCCCGCCGCCCGGAGAGTTTCCGGGTGGACATCCTGGATCTCCTGGGACGCACCCTCTTGGGCTTTGCCACCGACGGTAGCCGGGTCCAGGTATTGTCCCCCCATGAGGGGAAGCTTTTCCTCGGCCCGGCCACCCCCCGAAATCTAGCGGTCTTTATCCCCCCGGCGGTACCTCTGTCCCAGGTGGTGCCGCTGCTGGCGGGGGCCCTGCCCCTGAGCCCGGGCCCCCCGGCCCGCTTTGATTACGACACCGCTACCGGCCGTTACCTGCTGGAATGGCGCCAGGACGGCAGGCTTCAGGAGCGCCTTTGGGTGGCGGGCCAGGGTCTTTACCCGGTGCAGGAGGAATACTTCCTGGGTCAAAGCCAGCCGCGTTTCACCCTGGAGCTGGCGGAGTTCGGCGAGCTGGGGCCGGATTTGCCCGGCAAGATCACCCTCCAAACCGAGACCCCCAAGATGGAACTGCGCCTGGCTTATAAGGAACTACGCCTCAACCCGCCCTTGAGTCCGGCTGATCTGACTCTGGCGCCGCCTCCCGGGGTAGCGGTGGTTCAACTCCCTTAAGAGACGGTCGACGTCCTTTTTTATGTTTGCTGGGCAGGCTGCTGTGATCGCCTTCGGCTGGGTGGCCAGGAACGGCCGCCCCACCAGGTTTTTTTCTTGGGGAAAATGCAGCCGCAGGCCCTTACAAAAAACCAGAAAAAACCAAAAACCTGCGTCGCGGCTAAGCTGACTTCCGGGAGGGTTTGCGAGGCCATGAAATTCCTGGTGGACCAGCCCCTGGGCGGCCTGGCCAAGTGGCTGCGGTTTTGCGGCTTCGATGCCGACTGCCGCCGCCTGGCGCCCCATGGTCCCGGCTCCCTGCCGCCGCCGGACCCGGACACCTTTATCCTGACCCGCCAGGAGCCTCTAAAACAATTGGAGCGCCCGGACCTGCTGTTCATCAGGGCCGTCTCCCCCGAGGCCCAACTCCAGGAAGTGCTGTCCCTTCTCAAAGTCGCCCCCCGGCAGCTCAAGCCCCTGAGCCGCTGCAGCCGCTGCAACCAGAGGCTCAGCCCCATCCCCCGGGAGCAGGCCCAGGGCCGGGTGCCGGAGCACGTCTTCCACTACCATGACCAGTTCTTCGAGTGCCGCCGTTGCCGGCGCCTCTTCTGGCCCGGGAGCCACCTGCCCGCCATCCTCAAGACCCTGGAGACCACCCTGGAGGACTAATGGGATGCTTCATAATCGCTATGACATTTCAAACTACGGTTTTTTTAATCCTCCTTTGGAAAAGGGGGCAGGGGCAATAGTGTCCGGCAACAAAATTGCATGAAGAAGTATACTGTCATGAAAAGCTCCTGGGTATGTGGGATACCCATGGAACTTAGGTTCTCACTTGATTTAATGCCATACTATTTACGAAGCACAACACTAATGTCATGTCTCAGATTTTCCTTTAATAAAAAAGGTTCTTCATCTTTTGGCCCTGAAAATGTAGCCGCAGGCTTAAGCTTGCTAAAATACTAATAAAATGAGCGCAGGCTAAAGCCTGCGGCTACCAGAACCTGGCGATATTTTCTGAAACATGACAATAGCTTAATCTATCTACTTTCGGCTTATTATTGACTAAGACTGACTGGCAATGGCCGCCAAATCGCTTGCTACGCTCCACCTCAACTGGGCTGCACATTTTGGCGCTTTGCCGATTGCAATCTCTTAAGCAGGTCCTATATTGATATTAGTGAGAATAATCTGGGGAGCGACGAAGGCTGGGCCCCTGCACCCCTGACTCGGGCCCGAAGTTCTTGCCCCCGGTATCACCAAGGAGGAACCGATGAGCACTGAATCTAAAGATAATCCGGCCCGAGCCACTTCCACCGGCTGCTGGTGCAACCTTTGCACCTTCACGGCGAACACCGCCCGGCGGGCCCGGATCCTGGGCCGTTATACCCTGGCCTGCTGGCAACAGCAAAAAATCAGGAAAGCCACCCGCCTCCTGGGCGAAAAGACCTTTCAGGCCCTGGAGCGGGGGGAGGCTAATCCCCTGATGGCCCCTGAAGTGAGTGAGGCGGTGCAAAAGGCCAAGGACTTGAAGGAACTCAAAGAGAAGAATTACCAGGCCATCGCCGCCATCCGGGAGGAGATTCGCTCCTCCTGTGTCACTGCCACCCCGGAGAAACCGGGGGGCGTGGAAGATAATCCTCCGCTGCCGTGAGCCGCAATCAGCGGTCGGCTTCCGCCCTATCACTACCCCTAAGGCCCGCACGCTTTTGACCCGGGACGCGCCTTAGGGACGGTTTTCGGTTTTCGGAAGCACCAGAAAGGGGACTAGCTTATGCACTGCGGTAAATGTAAGTTTTGGAGATCCATAGAAGGCTTTGGCGAAGGATTTGGGGAATGCCATCGCAATGCTCCCACGCCGATATGGGGGAGAAGGCCGCCGGATGTCATCTCCTGGCCCATAACTCACAAAGACGATTTTTGTGGAGATTTTGACGCCCTGGTAAATACCTGAGATCATCTGAGCAGCCTTTGCTGCTGCTGTCCAAAGAGATTTTGGGTGCCTCTCCTCTACGGCCTGACCTTAAAAGTTCCCGTGGTGGATAACTGAATTTGCTTGCAGAAGCACCTTTCCCCTGGTTCCCAAGCTAAGCTTGGGAACCAGGGGAAACCCAGGGGCGGGTTAAAACTGGCCCGGGGGCATTCCTTCGGCCTGCTCTTATATATATTGAGGGTCTTGCAAAAGTCCGGTTAGACCGGTTGAGGCGTCTATTCCCCCTCCCCACGGGGGGAGGGGGTTAGGGGGAGGGGGGCGTCAGTAGTTAGTAACTATTGGATATTACGTATCTCTTTTCACCACCCCCACCCGGTGTCGCCCCCTCAAGGGGGAGGGAATAAGTCAATAGCGTTGATTTCGCCATTGAATATGGCGGCTCATATTGTTTCCAAAAACCGAAAACCGAAAACCGTCCTTAAGTGGCCCCGCACTCCGCCGGGCTGCCGCCAAGTTTCTCCAGGGCGTGAGGCAGGGCGGGAAGGATGGCGGCCAGGTTTTCCCGGGCCCCCTTGGGGCTGCCGGGGAGGTTGACGATCAGGGTGCAGCCCCGGAGCACCGCCACCCCCCGGGAAAGCATGGCGTGGGGGGTCTTGGCCAGGCCGGCGGCCCGCATGGCCTCGGGCAGGCCCGGCACCTGCCGCTGGGCCACCGCCAGGGTGGCCTCCGGGGTGAGGTCCCGGGGGCTCAGGCCGGTGCCGCCGGTGGTGAGGATCAGGTCCAGCCGTTCCCGGTCGCACCAGACCAGCAGTTGGGCGATGATGGCCTCCTGCTCGTCGGGGACCACGGCGGTGGCGGCCACCTGAAAATCCGCGGCCGGCAGCAACCGGGCCAGCTCCGGCCCGGAGGCGTCGTGGCGCTCCCCGGCGTGCCCCTTATCGCTGACCGTCAGAATCCCTACCCGGAACATCTTGTAAGACACCTCGATGAGATCCCCCT
>JBEKDQ010000078.1:0-9811 GCA_050014275.1 Desulfobaccales bacterium
GCCAGCCTCGCCAGAGGATGGCCAGGCCCGCCAGCACCGCGGCAAAGGAGGCGAAGGAATCGGACAGCAGATGGATAAAGGCGGACCTCAGGTTGAGGCCGTGCTCCCGGGTGGGCCTGAGGACGTACATCCCCAGAAGGTTCACCAATAGACCCAGACTGGCGATGATCAACAGGGGTTTGCCGCTGATCTCCCGGGGCTGGAAAAGCCGGCCCAGGGCTGCATAGAAGATATAACCGGCCATGGCCCACAGGACCAGGCCGTTGATCAGGGCCACCAAAATCTCCAGGCGATGGTAACCGAAGGTCTTTTGGGCCGTGGGCCGCCGCGTTGCCCAGCTCAGGGCCAAGAGGCTGAGCCCCAGGGCTGCCACGTCGCTTAACATATGGCCGGCGTCCGCCAGCAGGGCCAGGCTGTTGCTCAGAATCCCAGCCACCAGCTCCACCACGAAAAAGGCCGCCTGGGTCCAGAAGGCCACGCCCAGGCGGGTCTGGCTGCTGTGGAACCGCTGGCGGTGGGCGAGGGGCTGGCCGGTATTCATCCTTTATCCATGCGAATTTCCAGAATTTGGTAGAACTTCAGGCCGGAGGGGGTGTGCACCTCCACCCTCTCGCCCAGGCGCCGCCCCAGCAGGGCCCGGCCCAGGGGTGACGAAGTGGAGAGATACCCCAGGGCGGCGTTGGCCTCTAGGGTGGACACCAATTTAAATTCCCGTTCCCGGCCGCTGCTCAGGTTGCGAACCCTGACCAGGGAATTGAATCTCACCCGATTGGGGGGCAGGTTGCTCCCCACCAGGACCTCGGCGTTGGCCAGGGTCTGCTGCAACTGCTGGATCCGCAGGTCCAGGCGCTGCCGCTGGACCAGGGCGGAGAGGAAATCGGGGTTCTTCTCCCCCCCCTCCTGACCGGCCTCCAGGAGTTCCTGGACTAGCTGCGGCCGTTCCACCCGGCTCAGGAGGTCCAACTCCTGCACCAGCTTCTCATAGCCCGATCGGGTCAACAAGATCTTTTCCATAACTTCGGAATCTTTAAATTTCTGCGAAAGCCCCAAAAATGGAACCCGTCACTATTCTTATCTAAAAAGTTGGGGAGGGTCAACCACAGAGACCATGCCGGCGTATGGATTTTCTCGGCCTCCGGGCTTGACAGCCGACCGGGAAGGCGGCTTAGAGATTAATGATCTCAGGAAGTTTATTTAGGTGGCGCACCGCGCCCCCGGAAGGCTGAAAGCCCTCCGGTCTCGGCCCAGGCTTTGCCCGCCTGCAGTTGGGTGCTCAGCAGGCCGCCTACCCTTTCAATGGCGCCAAGATGAGGTTTGACCAGAGTGAGCCGACCGGCTCTGAGGCACAACTATGACGACAATATCAAAATATGCTGTTCAGCTAATAAGAAATTGGTAAATGGCGGTGATCTTGATAAGGCTCCGGGCACTCCGGTTACCAATTGAAATTTACCCCTCGGCCGCCGGGACCCCCCCCACCAGAGCCCGTTCCTCGGCCCCTGCCTCCGGCCCCTCGCCCGCCAAGATCCTCCTCCTGCCAAAGCGGCAAACCCTGCTCATCCCGTACTTTCAAGATCTGCCCATCTTTTTTGACCTGGGCAGCGAGAAGCAGGGGCTGGCCGTCTCTGGTAACTTGAGAACCGGTCACTTCCAGGGAGTCCCCTTGTTTTAAATCAAAGTCTTGCTTCCTGACGTACGCGGGTGGCCCCAGGTGAACTGTAATATTGCCCTTATCGGTCTTTAGGAGCAATCCCTGGACCTCCATGCCTGGCATGGCCTTCCATCCTGTCATTCCATAACTTCCCAGGCTCTCCACCTGCCCCTTCACCGTCGTCACTGTCTGTAGATTATATTCCTGGCGGCCATGCGCTCCCGAGTCACCGCCTCCGCCACCCCGAGCTCCGCCACCCCGTTGCGCCACTGCTGGGCAAACAAGTTCCAATAGCATGATCAGGATAATCAAAGATAAGGACCACAACCATCTGTTCGTCAAGCGAATTTCTTGCATGAGCCATTTCTCCAATCTGTAAGTTGGGCCTGGTTGGAAGAGCTTAAGCCGAGATTAGGCGGCAGCCCTGAGGTTGTCCTAAACCAAACTTCTCTTGACTTGCAGGAGAAGAGAGTCAGAAAGAAATCCTTAACTTAACCCAATCAATAGAAAAAACGGGATTTGATACGTACAGCTTGCCATGATCGAAATTTCTTCAAAATTCCTGGGTGTGAGTATGATCCCCTTTTCATAATACCTTGCATTGGAAGGCTCGCGTGTTTCGGCCTACTTCTCGAAGATTAGCTCGTCTTCGAGTTTGATGCAATCCTTGAGACTTTGGGCTGCCGGGCAACGGGCAATATAGTTTGCAAAGGCATCCTTCGCATCGGCCACCTTCTCATCTGGACACTTGAGATGTATTTTTACCCGGATCGTCGTGATCTTGAGGACATTGTTTACGTTCTCGATGTCCCCTTCCACATCAGCCCAGTAGAGATGCTCTGGCGTTGGGATCCTCTTTCCGGCCATCAGCGTGGCCAGTGTTCCCATCATTCAGCCTGCGGTCGCGGCAACGATATGATCAAGGGTTGCCGCATGCTCCTTGTCGGGCTCCACCTTGTAGAACCTCTTGATCCCTCCGTGAACACCATAATGAATCGGCTCTGAAAAGCCCTCAATCATGGCCCTGCGGGTAGGTCCTGTTTCCCGCACAATCTTGATCCGTGACGTATGGACTACTTCTCCCATGAGTTTGCCTTCCTTTTTAAGTTTATTCATTTATAAGTACACGATTAATCGATGACTTTCAATGAAAGCTATCGCTCGTCCACTTTTTACCTCCCCCGCCAGCCCGCACTTTAATTTTGCCCGTACCCGTCGCCGCTCATCCCCCTGAGGATTCTCTCCATCAGGGCTTTCCCCTTATCCGAAGCTGTTAGATCCGAGATTATGCGGCAGCCCTGGCCACCACAGTTTAAAATGATTTTAAGGACTTCTTTGCCCGAGGGAAAATCCCGAAGGTTTCTGCTCTTGGATACGAATTCTCTCATCAGCCGCATGGTAGCATGGCTTTCCCTGAAAAAACAAATTTTTCCCAGATTTTTGGCATACCAGCCCTTTTGAGCAGTCGCTCATAAGCCCTTGGCTCACCCATAAATTATGAGAAGACCCCAGGGGCGGGTGTCTCGCCCGCCACTCAGTCCGCACAGGGGAGACACCTCCGCCACCGATCCTTCACAATTTTTCAAGGCAGAAATGTGGGGTGGGCACTGCCCACCATTAAAGGCGGCGGGCACGGATGCCCGCCCCACCGATGAACTCCAGACCAGCACCGCCCGGTATTGGTGAGTCAGGGGAAGGCGGAGGCCACATGCACATACCCTGGCAAGAGGAAGCAATCCGTTAGAACTCAATAGGCGCGAAGGCCGGCCCTCTTTTTTTCGCAGGGACAGTTGCAAAATCTCCCTCCAGTTCTTAAATTAAAATTAATGATTTTTTCGCCAGGAAACTAAGCTCTCATGAGAAAGTTTGTGGGACCCGGTGGCCTGTGCTTTCCTCGGGTCGATATCAATCCAAGGCCCGGGACGGAACCGGGTATGGGTTTGAGGTGGGAATAATGCGTACCCGCTATTTGCTTTACTTATGTCTCGTTGTCACCCTGGCCGCCTGCGCGCCTTATGGGGACTATGATGAAGGCTACTATGGGGACTACGGTTACTACGGGGATTATGGGGACTACTGTCCCTCCGGCTATTGCTACCCCTACTATTACTATTCTTATCCCTATTATTCACATGGCTACTACTACTATCCCTATGGCTCCCGGTACGGGGGTCATGGGGGACATGGGGGACGGGAAGGAGGGGGCGGGGGGTTCCGAGGCGGCGGTGGCGGCATGGGCGGTGGCCGCGGTGGCGGCGGTGGCGGCATGGGCGGTGGCGGCATGGGTGGCGGCGGTGGGCGCGGCGGTGGCATGGGTGGCGGCGGCGGACATGGCCGATGAAATTCCGGGTAGAGGCAAGCTAAAGCTGTCGCAAAATCTCGGATTAAATCCTGGACTGAACGGGAGACTTTTACAGCTCGGGCAGGGCTTAAAACAATTTTTGACAAAGGAGGAAAAATATGAAAAGGAAAACGGACTTCTGCCTGATATGGTTAGGGCTCCTTTTGGTGGCCGCGCTCCTGGCGCCCAGCCTGGGGCAGGCGCAGGAGAAACGCGAGGGCAGCTACTCTGAGTTGCAGCAAATGCTGGTAAAGGAGTTGAACCTGACGCCTGATAAAGCCAAAGAATTTCAGGCGGTGGGTGAGAAATACGACCGAAGCCGGGGAGAGGTCATCGGAAGCATTGATAAAACTGATAGCGAGCTGGAGAAAGCCCTGGCCGCTCCTCAGCCTGATGCAGGTAAAATCAATGAACTGGTGGCCGCGGCGATCGCAGGGCAAGACAAACTCTTCGAAAGTTATAAGGCTCAGCGCCAGGACGAGATGGCCCTTTTGACTCCCGTGCAGAAGGGGAAGTTTCTCATGGCTTTAAAAAAGTGGCACCAGGGAGAGAGAGAGAAATATGAAAAAACAGAGAAGAAATAATAGCAAAGTTGTGTCCCCCGCGGCGCGTCGGAGTGAGCTCGCCGGCTCCCATTGAGTGCCAGCCTCCGTTGCCTTACTGCCATTTGCCGCGCTAACGCCGCCAGGCCCCTGCACTCCGGTAAGGGTCCTCGTTGCGACTAGAGTCGCCCCGTAAGACTTGGAATTACCGAACAAAATCAAGATCACTTGCCAAACCACCCGCTTATCATCGAACCCGCAAAAACTTTAAATGTGATCTGCATATCCGTTTAACGATACCCATTTAACCCAAGTGGCAGCAGCGCAGGAAAATAGGACACCATCAAGTGGCTCCGAATTGACCAATCCGGGCTGCACAGCCAGAGGCCTATGCTACCAAGTTTAGGTAGCATAGGCGTCCTGCCTGTGTACTCTATTCAGGGTGCGAAACTTGAGTTAAAAAATTTAACCTAGTGTCATGTATCAGATTTTCCTTTAATAAAATATGTTCTTCATCTTTTGCCTTTAAAATGTAGCCGCAAGCTTAAGCTTGTGAAAATCCTTAATAAAATGAGCGCAGGCTAAAGCCTGCGGCTACCAGAACATTTGATATTTTTAAAAGTATTTCTGAAACATGACACTATCAATGAGAAAAGGTTAAATGACATTAAGAAGTATTATTAAATGCTGGGCCCCACTGTTCCGGTTCGAGAATGGTAATACCCGATGATATCTCGTTTAGAGATCATGGCGACGATCTCGTCAGGGGCATCCTCCTTCACGACCGGCAATTCGTCCACTTTTAACCGAACCATCTTATCCAGGGCCTCCTGCAATGAATCCCGCCCAAATACCCTCACTACCTTAGAAGTGGCCACATCCTTGGCGACGATCAGGCGTTGAACGCTCTCCTCGAACATCACTTCCCGGATGTCGTTAATGGAGAGGATTCCCGTCACCCTGCCACCCCCATCGACTACCGGGAAATAAATTTGCCGGGAGCTTGCCATAATCTGGATGAGTTGGCTGAGAGGCATATTCTCGGGAATCACCATTACCGGATACGGTTGCACCGCTTCCTCAACATGCATCTCTTCCAACAAGCCCCGGGCGAATTCGGTCATATGGGCCGGAGAGGCCAGCATGGTAGCGACCTGCTTTTCATACAGGCTGACCCTACCCAGGAGCAGAAAAGAGATGGTGGCCACCAGCATCAAGGGCACTAATAGAGTATAGCTGGCGCACATTTCACACGCCATGATGATAGAAGATATCGGCACCTTGGCTACTCCGGCAAAGAAGCCGCCGATGCCCACCAGAATAAATGAACTGGGGTGAATGACCCACCCCGGCGCCAGTTGATGGCCCAGATAGCCGAAGGCCCCTCCCAACATGGCCCCTATGAATACAGAGGGGCCGAAGACTCCGCCGCTGCCACCGGAACTGATGGTGCAGCAAGTGGCGACAATCTTCATCAACGCCAGGAGAAACATGGTCCCCCAAAAGATTTTTCCATCCAGGGCCGTCTGGATCCAGCCATAGCCCCCATTCATCACCTGCGGGACCTGGAGAGCGATAGCCCCCAGCATCAGTCCCCCTAGCGCGGGTTTCAAGGCCTGGGGGATTGGAACCTTTTTAAAAATCCGGTCCCGAAAGACATCGTAAAACAGCCTCACGTATACATAGCCCACCAAGGCGCAAATTACGGCAAAAATGGCATAGGGCAACAGTTCCACCAGCGCAAAATCAACCGGTCCCGGAAAGAATAAAGCAGTCCGTCCAAAATATTTGTCAAAGATGGACGAAGCCACGATTGCAGAGACGATGCAGGGGAGAATGGCTTCAAATTCGAATTCCGCTTTCCCGGTAAAGGACCTCCGGAGCGAAAAGCGCGGCCCCCAAGGAGGCGTGAAAGATGGCGCCGATGCCGCCGGCAGCTCCTGCCAACACCAGGATGCGCCGGTCGCGAGGCTTGAGCTTCAAGACCGTTGCCAGGAAGGACCCGAAACCGGCGCCAATTTGGGCAATGGGTCCCTCCTTGCCGGCGGAACCTCCACTCCCGATGGTAATCGCTGACGCCATAATTTTGACAATTGGCACTCGCTTGCGAATATAGCCGCCCCGGCGATGGAAGGCCTCGATCATGGCATCGGTGCCGTGACCCTCCGCCTCGGGAGCGATGAAATAAACCATTACCCCGGAGACCAATCCCCCCAGCGCCGGAATCAAAAGAAACAGCCAGGAATGGGTCGAAGCCGATGCAGCCACGGTTGAGACTTCCGATCCTCTCGAAGGTTCCAAGTAACCCGTGGGCAGATAGAGGAAGAAATGCAGTGCCCGCCGCAGCAGTTCTTCAAAAAGAATTGCTCCAAATCCTGACACTACCCCCACCCCGAGGCTCATTAGCGGCCAACGAAAATGGCCGGACCCCCCATAGCGCTCCGGAGCGATACGACCCTTGATTAATCGGAAGAATCTTCCATTCATCCATATGTCCTAAGAGATTAATTTTATTACAAGAAGTAGAATAACGCCCCGTAAATCCAACTTGCCGGTAGCCCTCAACCCTAGGATTTTGCCTAGGCTTTCTGGCATGATCTGAAATACGGTTTTCCTCCCGGATAAAATTATTATTTCTTAGTTCCCCATAGCCAGGCAGGTAAGAACTTCCGGTAATGCATCCTGGTCTAAACGGACATAGGCCAGCACCGGCAAGTTTGCCCTTTGCCTTAGGCTTGAATTCCACAATCTAAGGAGGTTACTGGCCACCGAAATTGAAGTGAGATCTGCAAATAAGGTTAAGTAACTGGAAACTTGAAGATCAACTAACGTACAGAGGGAGGGATATTAAGCCTCAGGGATAGGACCATAACGGGCTCTTGAAGCAACCCTTGTTCTGGCTTCGGCTTTTATGCTCTTGCCGTGAATACTTGTGCAGCCCAGCTTTATCCTTCGGATTTGCCGCGATAAATCGCCTCTTGGCCATCTCCGCGGCGCCGATGAGTTCCATAAATTCAGGGGCAGGTTTAAAACCCGCTCCTGGCTGAGAGGCCGTTCTCACCTCGGTTCTCGAAACTCAAAACTCGAAACTCGAAACCGGGCGACCCAGCGGGTCGCCCCTACAACTCGAAACTCAATAGCCTCCTTCCCCGGCCAGGTCTTCCTCTTTGGCCTTGTCTTTAAAGAGAAATTGCACCCAGACCTGGTAGGCAATGACGATGGGCACAAAGGTCAAGGCCACCGCCAGCATGATCTTTAAGGTCAGGGGGCTGGAGGCGGAATTGGCGATGGTCAGGCTGTAAGCCGGATCGATACTGGAAGGCAGCAGCCTGGGATAGAGTCCCACCACCCCGAACAGGGTAACTAGTACGATGGTGGCGCAGGAGGCGAACCAGGCCCGCCACCACGCGCCCCGGCGCATAAACAGATAGACCAGGATCAAGGCGGCCACCGCCAGGGCAGGGATCAAGAGGAGAGCCGGGCGGGTCCGGTAGTTGTCGAACAGAGTGGTGGCCCGCAGGCTGGCGAACAGAAACAGAGCCGCCACCAGCAACAGCGGCCACCACAATCTGGCCGCCATGGCCGCGGCCCGCCTCTTAAGCGGCCCCTCGGTTTTAACCGCCAGCCACAGGGAGCCGTGCACCAGGAAGAGCAGGAGGAAGAGCACGCCCCCAGCCAGGCCGTAGGGATTGATCAGGGTGAGCAGGCCCCCCTGGTAACCCCCGGCCCCATCGATGGGCAGGCCGCGGAAGATATTGGCGAAGGCCACTCCGAAGAGGAAAGCCGCCAAGAAGCTGCCTCCAGTGAGGCAAAAATCCCAGAGGGCCTTCCAGCAGGGCTTGTCCACTTCATTCCGGAAGGCGAAGGAGACGCCCCGCAGGATCAAGGCAAACAGGATGAGCATCAAGGCGGAGTAGAGGCCGCTAAACATCACCGCGTAAGTGGTGGGGAAGGCGGCGAAGGTCACCCCGCCGGCGGTGATCAGCCAGACCTCATTCCCGTCCCAAAACGGCCCGATGGCCCGGTAGACCAGCTTACGCTCGGTGTCGTTCTTGGCCATGAAGGGCAGCAAGGCCCCCGACCCCAGGTCGAAGCCGTCCAGCATGAAATAGACGGCCCACAGGATTCCCCACAGGAAAAACCAGATGGCTCCCAGCATCTCTCAACCCTCCCCCCGGACGGCGGCGACCGTGGCCGGCTCCGGCCCCCGCCGGACATGTTGCGTGATCAGATAGAAGGCCACTCCTCCCAGCAGGCCGTAGACCGCGATGAAGGCCGCAAAAGAAACGGCCACCTGGGAGGCGGCGATGGGAGAGACCGCCGCCGCGGTCCTCATCAACCCGTAAACGATCCAGGGCTGGCGGCCCACCTCGGTGACTATCCAGCCTGCCTGCAAGGCCACATAGGGGAGCGGCATGGCATAGAGCATCACCCTTAAATAGCCGGGGCTCGATTCCAGCTTATTACGCTTGAACCAGCCCACCAGCGTGAGCAGCGCGAAAAGGAAGCCCAGGGCCACCATCAGCCGGAAGGCCACGAAGGTCACGGTCACCGGGGGCCGGTCCTCCGGCGGGAAGTCCTTGAGCCCCTTGACCGTGGCCTTGGTAGAATGGTAGGCCAGCAGGCTCAAAAGCCCGGGCAGCCGCCCGAACTCCACCAGGTTGCGCTGGTTCTTCTCGTCCGGAATAAGAAACAAGGTCTCGGGAGCATCGGCCCTGGTCTCCCAAAGGGATTCCATGGCCGCCAGCTTGGCGGGTTGGATCTTGGCCACCTCCCCCGCATGAATATCCCCCTGGACCAGCTCTCCCAGGGAGAAGATCAGGGCCAGGCCCAATGCCAGGCGGAAGGATTTGGTGAAGAAGACGGTGTGCTGTCGGCGCAGCAGATGGTAGGCGCTGACTCCCATGACGAAGAAGCCTGCCAGGATATAAGCCCCGAAAATGGTATGGAAAAACATCTGGAAGGCGAAGCGCTGGGTGATCACCGCCAGAAAATCCTGGAGTTCGGCCCGGCCATTCCGCAGGACGTAGCCCACCGGGTGCTGCATCCAGGCATTGGCGATCAGGATCCACAGGGCCGAGAGGTTGGAGGCCAGGGCCACCAGCCAGATGCACAGGGCGTGGAGCCGGGGAGAGAGGCGCCTCCAGCCGAAGACCCACACGGCCAGGAAGGTGGATTCCAGAAAGAAGGCCACGGTGGCCTCGATGGCCAGCAGGGAGCCGAAGAGGTCCCCCACGTAGCGGGAATACCGGGACCAGTTGGTGCCGAATTGGAACT
>JBEKDQ010000079.1:0-9685 GCA_050014275.1 Desulfobaccales bacterium
TAATAGGTGAAGTCATATTTTATCCCCGCCGGACCGGCCACCGCCTTGAGGACCTTGACGCCTTCCGCCACCACCTCCGGACCGGTGCCGTCCCCGGGGATTACGGCAATGCGATGAGAACCCATGACTACTTCGCCTCCAGATGCTTTTGCAAATGAGCCATCAGCCCGCCGTCCGCCAGCAGTTCCTGCATGAAGGGAGGGAGGGGATGGCTGGGGTATTGGTTGCCGGTGCCCAGATCGGTGATGATGCCGCTATCCACGTCCACGCTGATCTCCTGCCCGTCCCGGATTTCCGCGGCAGCCTGGGGGGACTCGAAGATGGCCAACCCCATGTTGAAGGCGTTGCGGTAAAAGATGCGGGCGAAGCTGGCGGCGATTACCCCCGAAAGACCCAGCGCCTTGAGGGCCACCGGGGCGTGTTCCCGGGAGGAGCCGCAGCCGAAATTCTTGCCGGCCACCACGAAGTCCCCGGGCCGCGCCTTCCGGACAAACTCCGGGTCGGCGTCCTCCATGGAGTGCCGGGCCAGTTCCTGCGGGTCCGAGGTGCTGAGATAACGGGCCGGAAGAATCTCATCGGTGTTGATGTCATCCCCGAATCGATGCACTCTGCCTTTAAGTTCCATGACCACCTTCCTCGGCGAGCTCTCACCCTTGAGCGCAATTAATAATATTAACCTGAAAGATTTGTAAATTTCAAGGGCCATCCAGCCCCCGGAACCCACCGATAACCGAAGTTGGACATAGAGGCGACAGTGGCACAGGCTTCCAGCCTGTGATCCGATCGCGCTGGGCGACTCAGCGAGTCTCCCCTACAGACCACAATCTGAAAGTATAAAAACCTTTGAAAGAAAAATTCAGGTCAGATAAAAATAGACAACTTTATGCAAGGAAACAACCATGCCGCCGCCGGAGAAACTATATATCTACGAAATTGAGGGCCGGGTGGAGGCGCCGCCGGAACTGGCTCGGGCCGACTTCCTGGGCTGCTGGCGGGAGGGGGACTGCTCCTACCTCTTCTTCAGCGCCCCCCGGGAGGAGCGGCTGGGGCCTGGCTGGCGGCCAGCGGCGCCGGGCGCTATTCCTCGGATACCGTGCTCTCGTACGGCGAGTGGGAAGCGGGCAAACCGCTGCAGCCTGCCTCCCTGGCCGGATTCCACCTCTGTCCGGTGTGGGAGGAGCCGGGTCTGGCCTTCGGCTCCGGCTACCATCCCACCACCCGGGGTTGCCTGACCCTGCTGCGCCGGGTTTTCGCCTCCGAGCCCCCCCGGCGGGTGCTGGACCTGGGCACCGGCACCGGCATCCTGGCCCAGGCGTCCCTGGCCCTGGGGGCGGAGCGGGTAGTGGCGGTGGAGTATAACGAGCTGGCGGTGCGCACGCCGCCCGCAACCTGAAGCACCAGCAAGGGCCGCGGCAGGTCCTGCTGATCCAGGGCGAGACCCGCCACTTCGCCCACCTCCAGGCCGACCTGGCCCTGGCCAACATCCACCTGGAGGTCCTGCTTAACCTCTTGGAAATTCCGGAGTTCCTGGAGAAGAAATGGTACATCTTCTCCGGCCTCCGGGGGACCCAGCTGGCCCGCTTCACCGCCAGCCTGCGGTCTTCGCCCCTTAAAGTGGTGGATACCTGGAGCGAAAACCTCTGGTTCGCGGTACTGGCTAAGAAGGTCTAACCGTAAGTGAGCCAACAGGCGGTGGAAATAGGTTCCTTGCCGGTTGGGGATGGGAGGTCGGTGGAAGATTATCAGAGTCCTCTTTAAAAAATTATCAATTGATAAATTTATTTGTTGACTTTATATCTTATGATATATATTTTTAGACCAGGAATAGCTATTGCTGAGGCTGAACCAAAAAACTAAGAGCTGATGAGGAGGAAATTGCAATGTGCGCCACAAAATTCGAAAAATTTTCTAAAGGAAGGCATTTGGGGGTGTCAATTGGAAACTGTATCGTCCTTTTCCCTTTTACCATGTGCTGTTTTTCTAAAGGAATTCAAACAATTAATTCAGCAGGGAAATTTATTGGTATCGTATAGCTTGAAGAATCTAAACTCTTTGGCATAATTGGGTCTAACGACCGAAATGCGAAAGGGGATATTGCTTTCACTTACTGTCGATGATTACTCCTCCGGTCCCGAACCTGACCATAATTTTCCAGGGGATGTCTGGAAATTTGGGAAAGAGGTTGGAGACAAGCAATTGTACATTAAGTTAAAAATTGAAGACCAGGGGCATCGGAAGATCGCCAAGTGTTTGTCATTTCATATTGCGGAACGAGAGATTTGTACCCCCTATAAACCCTATAAATAGGGGAGGTCATTATGCCTAAAGACATCTGCTGGAATTGTGGAAAAGAAACTGATTTAGAACATATCGAAAATTATGAAGATATTTCTGTGCGCGGTGAGGTAATTAGTGTTCTAGTCAAATATTTTAAGTGCCATGAATGCGGGGGAGAATATGAAGACCCACAGTCAAGCTACGACCCTCTGGCATTAGCATATAAAGAATATCGACAACGCCATAACATGATGCAACCCGATGAGATTCGTGGATTACGGCAAAGATATGGATTGACGCAAAGGGATTTGAGTAAACTATTAGGATGGGGAGAGGTAACGCTGTGTCGTTATGAGAATGGAGCTCTTCAGGAAAATTCTCACGATACTACTCTGCGATTAATCAAGGATGACCCTCATATACTACTTAACCTGGTTATTCAAAATGGTGATTTCCTTCCTATCAAGAAACGAGAAAGGCTTATATCATTATTGGAAAATGAAATTCAAGAGACTCATTCATTTCCTTTGATTCTTGAAGAACTTTTTGGCAAATATGCGCCTGATATTTCGTGTGGATTTCGGAAACTGAACCTTGATAAGGTATTTCAAGCTATTATCTTTTTCTGCGTTGATGGGACTTTAAAAACCAAACTCAATAAACTCTTGTTTTATTCAGATTTTAAGCATTATAAAAATAATGCATTAGGTATAACTGGGCTTAGATACGTACACCTCATATATGGCCCTGTGCCTGATAATTATGAGCACTATTATGCTACATTACAAGATATTGAAGGAGCTATCCGAGTTGATGAAGAATTTATAGGTAACTATGTTGGAGAAGTGTTATCGGCCGTTAAAAAACCAGATTTATCTATTTTCTCTGATAATGAGATAAGAACCTTAATCGAGGTAAAACAATTTTTTAAATCATATAGTGCGAGTGGTATTAAGGAATTTTCGCATAGAGAGAAAGGATATAGAGAAACATCTGATGGCGAAATTATTCCGTACTCCTATGCTGACCATCTTCAAATATAAGGGATAATAGAAAAATGGGTAAGTCAAGAGATACTTACAAGTACGTGGCTAAGGTAGGCAAAAAGATTGTTCATGGTGGCATTACTAATGACCTTGAACGCTGAGGGGCAGAGCATCAGAAAAAGTGACCCATCTGTCGTTTAGTTCAGATCGGCCGGAGAACTACTGAGGATGCCGCGAGAGATTGGAGAAGAAAAAGGGTTACGACTAAATAGCATCAGCGTGGCAGTTTGTGCCTCAGACAATTGGATGAGCCATCTTCTAGGGATCGACCAGGCGATCGGGAGATGGCCTTATGGCTCCCGAACCTGTTGGAAAAATGAGGCGGGAAAGGTTCCCGTCTTACTCGTCGTACCGGCAGCTAATCTCACTGGGTTGACCCAGATGCGCCAGCTTCTCGGTGAGTTTGGTATTCTCCGAGTAGTCCACGGGGCAGGCGATCACTGACACCGTGTCATCGGCCAGCGCCTGCTTCAGCGTCGGCAGCAGTTCGCCCGCGGCCTGAATGAGATATCCTTTGGCCCCGAAGCTCTCCGCGTACTTCACAAAGTCGGGGTTGCCAAAGTCCACGTGCGAAGAGCGCTTAAGCTTCATTTCCATCTTCCACTTGATCAGGCCGTAGCTGCCGTCCACCCACACCAGAATGACGAAAGGGATCTTTTCACGCCGGGCTGTTTCAATTTCCTGGGAGTTCATTAAAAAGCCGCCGTCTCCCATCACCGCCAGCACCTGGCGCTGGGGAAAGGCCACCTTGACCCCCAGCGCCCCGGGCAAGGCAAATCCCATGGTGGAAAGGCCATTAGAGACCAGGCAGGTGTTGGGCCGATAAGTGGGATAAAGGCGAGCCATCCACATCTTGACCGCGCCGCTGTCCACCAGGATGACGTCTTCCCGGCCCATGGCGGCGCGGATATCCGCCACCAGACGCTGGGGCTTCACCGGATAAGACGAGTCGCGCCGCCCCCGCTCCAGTTCCTCCCGCAGCAGGCAGCGGATTTTCAGGTCATCAGCCGCCAACCCGGGCCTGGCCGTGGGCAAGACCTTGGCGGCCAGCGCCTCCAGCGCCGCGGGAATGTCTCCCTCCACATCCACCGCCACCTGGTAATTGGCGTCCACCATGGCCGGAAAGCGGTGCAGGTGAAGGATTTGCTTGTCTCCCTGGGGGTTGATGGCAACCGGCGCCAGCTCCTGTAATTCATAGCCGACGCTGATAATCACATCCGCCTGATCGAATCCGAAGTTGACATAATCATGCACCATGAAGCCCATGGTCCCCAGGGCGTTGGGGTGGTCGTCCGGAAACACCCCTTTTCCGTGGAAGGTGGTGGCCACCGGAATCCGGAGCTTTTCGGCGAAGCGGATCAAGGCCTCCTGCGCCTGGGAGCGCGCCGCCCCGTGTCCGGCCAGGATAATGGGGGTCCGGGCCGATTCCAGCACCTTAGCCGCCCGGGCGATCTGAGCCGGGGAAGGGGCCTCGGCATGAACCGGGGTAGCGGGCAAGGGGACAACCCCCGGCAAGACGGGCATCACTTCCACATCCTGGGGGATGGCCAGAAAGACCGCGCCGGGCCGCTCCGTCTGGGCGAGGTTAAAGGCGTTCCGGATCATCTCGGCCGTGGCCCGCGGGGTGAGGAGGGTGTCGGACCACTTGGTCACCGGCTTGAACATGCTCACCAGGTCCACCGCCTGATGAGTCTCTTTATAGATCCGGCCCAGGCCCACCTGGGCGCTGATGGCCACCAGGGGGGCGCTGTCCGTTTGGGCGTCCGCCACTCCCAGCAGCAGATTGATGGCTCCGGGACCGAGGGTGGAGAGGCAAACCCCCGCCTTGCCGGTTACCCTGCCGTACATGTCGGCCATGAAGGCGGCACCCTGTTCCGAGCGGGTCAGGATAAAGCGAATGGAGGTATCGTTAATGGCGTCCACCAGGGGAATGATCTCTTCGCCGGGGAGACCGAAAATGCAGGCCACTCCCTCGTTCTCCAGGCACAGGGCCACAAGGTTGGCGACGTTCATCACTCTCCGGGTCTGCGGGCCTTGATGAGGTTAATGATTCTGCTGACCCACTAATCAGAGCAAAAAAGTTCCTGATCGGGAATCACCGGTAGCCGCAGGCTTTAGCCTGCGCAAGCCAAAGCTGGCCTAAAAGCAATCTATTTAGGGCTCTGATTAATAACCACCTGAAAGACTTGCAACTGCCGTTTGCTTACATATTAAGTTCATAGCCCGGCCTTAACAAGTGCAAAGGACCGGCTTTGCAAAAAAGGTTTGGAGGGAGGGCGCCTTTGCCCTATAATCGCTTTCAGCGGTCTATTTTCAGCGGTCAGCCTTAAAACAAAACCTCGTTGCCTTTGGCCATAGCTGACAGCTAATAGCCGGCAGCTTTAAAGGGGGGGTCATGGATATCCTTCGATTTGCAGATAAATATGGACCGGCAAAAATCATCCAGATCCATGAACCTTCGGTGAATTTGAAAGCCGTGTTAGTGATAGACAATTTGGCGTTGGGGCGGGCCCTCGGCGGCATACGCATGGCCCCCGACGTCAGCGTCGAGGAATGCTTCCGGCTGGCCCGAACCATGACCCTCAAGCACGCGGCCGCCGGCTTGCCCCACGGGGGCGGCAAGGTGGTGGTCTTCGGTGACCCGAAGATGCCCAGGCCTGACAAGGAACGTCTGATCCGGGCCCTGGCGTGCGCCTTGGAGAATGAGCCGGAATTTATCATGGCGCCGGACATGGGGACCAGCGAAGAGGATATGGCCTGGATCAGAGACGAGGGAGCCGAGGGGGTGGTAGGGCTGCCCGCCGGACTCGGCGGTATCCCTGTCGATAAAATGGGCGCCACGGCCTGGGGGGTCAGACAGGCCGTAGAGGCGGCCCTGCCGTATTGCGGCTTCCCGGCTGGCTTCAGTCTGGAAAAGGCGCGGGTGGTAATCCAGGGCTTTGGCAGCGTGGGCGGGCAGGCCGCCCATTTTCTGGCCACGCTGAAAACCGTCCTGGTGGGCGCCTCAGACACCCGGGGAGCGGTATATAATCCGGATGGCCTGGACGTGGCTGAGCTTATCAGGTTGAAAGAGACCGGCAAAAGCGTGGTCGATTACCCTAAAGGCAAAATATTTGAGCGGGAGGCAATTATCGACTTCGATTGCGACATCTGGATTCCGGCCGCCCGCCCGGACGTGGTGCGCGAGGAAAACGTCCAGCACCTCAAGGCCAAGCTGGTGGTGGAGGGCGCCAACATCCCGCTAACCTACGGCGCTGAAAAATACCTGTACGAGCACGGAGTCGTATGTGTTCCGGATTTCATCGCCAACGCCGGCGCAGTGATTTGCTCTTCCGCGGAATACCGGGGAGGAGCCCAGACCCAGGTTCTTAGCCAGATCCTGGCGATAGTTGAAGAAAAGGTGCGCCGGAACACCAAACTGGTTCTGGAAGAGTCAGCCGCCCAAAAGATCCTGCCCCGGGAGGCAGCCATGCGCCTCGCCCTGACGCGGCTGGAACAGGCCATGTCCTGCAAGCGCTGGTCAATCTATTAACCGCGGCGCATTTTTTCCCTGTATCAGGATTGGACAAAATGAAGCAAAGTGTCTAATGTTATTTACCCCATATTGAGTTATAAGCCGGATTTTTTGAGTATCATCATGAGATTACTCAAAATCAGACCAACCCTTCTTTTCAAGCCAGCCGCGAGCTTTCATTTCCTCGAAGAGTTTGCGAATTACATAGCCCGTAGGGCGGGAAAGCGAAGCGCATCCCGCCATTAGGATTGATTCATCGGATTGTAGTGAAGGTTGTCAATGTTTTCGGTCAGGAGTTTCCGGCGTCGTTCCAGCAGGGTGACGGTGAAGAAGAACTTGCCCCAGGAACAAAGACGCGAATATATTGGGCATATGTTAGGCCTAACCCAATTGCCGAAGGCGGGATAGGTTCCACTTTCCCGCCCTACGACTACTGAAGGCGGGATGCGCTTCGCTTTCCCGCCCTACGGGCTCCCTCAAAACGGACAAAATGAAAAGCACAGAAGTGTATTCTCATAAAAAGCAAAAGATCTCGTATTTACATGTAATTACGAGATTCTTCGGTCGCTGCGCTCCCTCAGAATGACAGTTGCGCGGACTTTCAACAGAGGTCTCAACTTGATATCAGACGTGCAGGGCCAGCAGCCGCAGTTCGGTTAGTTCCTCCACGGCGTAACGCAGGCCCTCCCGGCCAAAACCCGAGGCCTTGACCCCGCCGTAGGGCATGTTGTCCACCCGGAAGGCCGGTACCTCGTTGATGATCACCCCCCCCACTTCCAGGGTCTCAAAGGCCTGCCAGGCGTGGGCCAGGTTCCGGGTGAAGACCCCGGCCTGCAATCCGTAAATCGAGTCGTTGGCCATTTCCAGGGCTTCGGAGAATTCGGCGAAGGGAGCCAGGACCACCACCGGTCCAAAGACCTCCTCCTGCCAAACTCTCAGGTCCCTCGTCACCCCCTCCAGCACCGTGGCCGGCATGAGATTTCCCTTTCCCAGGCCGCCGGTCGCCAGACGCGCCCCGGCGTTCAGGGCTTCCTCGACGCACTGCCTGACCCTGGCCGCGGCCCCGGCGTCAATAAGGGGCCCCACGAGGGTTTCTTCCTGGCGCGGGTCCCCGGCCACCGCCTTTGCCTTGACGGTCCTGAGGAAAATTTCTCTAAGAGCCTGGTAAATATCCTGGTGCACCAGGAGACGCTTTACGGCGATGCACACCTGCCCAGCGTGGTAAAAGGCGCCGATGGCGAGCCGGGCGGCGGCCAGTTCCAGGTCGGCGTCCCGGTCCACGATGCAGGCGGCGTTACCCCCCAACTCCAGGATGACCTTCTTGCGCCCCGCCAGACCCTTGAGGCGCCAGCCCACCGCGGCGCTGCCGGTAAAGGAGAGGGCCTTGAGACGCTCATCGGCTACATACTTCTCCGCCACCTGGGTTTGGCTGGGCAGGACCTGTAACCCCCCGGGGAGAAGACCGGCTTGCTCATAGATTTCCGCCAGCTTCAGGGAGGTAAGCGGGGTAGCCGAGGCGGGCTTGATGATGATGGGGTTGCCCGCGGCCAGGGCCGGCCCCACCTTGTGGGCCACCAGATTGAAGGGGAAATTAAAGGGGCTGATACCCAGGATCGGGCCCAGGGGAAAGCGCCGGGTGATGCCCCAACGGCCCCGGCTGGCCGCAGTCGAATCGAGGGGAATGACCTCGCCGCCAATCCTGGCCGCCTCCTCCGCCGCCAGGCTCAGGGTGCGCGCGCCCCGGCTCATCTCGGCCCGGGCGTAGGTGACGGGCTTTCCCCCTTCCGCCACGATGGTCTGGGCCAATTCCTCCTGGCGGGCCTGGACCCCGGCCGCCAGCTTTTCCAGCATCTGCCGGCGCTCCAGGCTGGAAAAGGATTTTCTAAAAGTGCTGGCCGCCTTTTGCGCCGCGGCAATGGCAGCTTCCCACTCGCCTTCCCCCGCCAGGGATACCTCATCTACCGTTTCCCCGGACCAGGGGGACCGGACCGGGAGCTGCTCTCCGGTTTCCACCCATTTATTGCTGATAAAACAACCTCTTGCCATATTACTCTCCTTTCCGGCCGGGGCAGATTATGCCAAGTTGAGACCTCTGCGAAAAGTCCTTTTGGTCATCCTGAGCAAAGCGAAGGATCTCTTATTTACCTTGCGGCCGGTGGGGCAGGCGTCCCTGCCTGCCATAACTGGCGGGCACGGAGGCCCTCCCCACCAAGGTTCGTCCCAGGCAATTACGAGATTCTTCGGTCGCTTCGCTTCCTCAGAATGACAGTTGCGCGGACTTTCGCAGAGGTTTCAAGTCGCAGTCAAAGAATTAGAAATATCCTTCGTAGGGGCGGACACACCGGTCCGCCCCTACAAAAACGTCCTCATCCTCTCGTTCCCAAGCTCCAGCTTGGGAACGCACCTGGGCGCCAGGCTCCGCTTGGCGAGAACCAGTCTGCCCTCAGGACGAACCGGATCTGAGCAAAGCAGGAGCTTTGCATTAAAATGAGTCCCCAAGCAGTAATTCATGATTCTTTGGCTCACTCGAAACGATGAAAAATCTGCAACTTTTTAGGACAGGAGCTCATGAGCCCTTGGCCCACCCGTAAATTATGAGAAGACCGGTGGGGCGGGCATCCGTGCCCGCCGTGTAGGGTACGCACTGCGCACCTTATATCCCCCGCCAGCAAAGCCGCTTTAGTCCGCACAGGCGGGACGCCTGTGCCACCAATTCTTCACAACTTTTCAAGGCAGTCATTCATGGGCCTTCGGCCCACCCGTAAATCATGAAAATGTCGCGCCGTCGCCCCCGGCGGCGCGGGAACCGGCTGCCAAAGGGTAGGTATCCCACATACTGAGGAACTTT